>NZ_MUFH01000149.1:0-6160 GCF_001996115.1 Salinivibrio sp. MA427 | reverse complement strand
GCGCTAAGCATAACGCTTTTAAATATTTCGTTGTCATAGTTCCCTTGCTTACGCATGTCGCAATAATAATACCTATGTCCAAAAAGTAGACTATCACGGAAACCCGTGTTGCCACGCAAACCGTGTTAATTATTTGACGGCAGTCAGCATTCTGCGACGTGATCGGTGCAACTGTGCTCATGGTTTTAGGTTTATGGAAGATTACCTTAAGCGGTCCCATGCTTCAAATAAGATTGCATGATGACGGATTAAATCGGAAGAATGATCAAGGGGTTGATCGCCCGCGATCGCACCGAAACGATGATCAAGAGAGGCTTGTCCCCATCGAACCTTGACTAACGCCTTGATATTAAATTGTTTAGTTAGATTTATATCGTCTTTTTTCATCTTGTTAGTCTTGCCTTTTCGATGATCAATCGTAAAAACATGAGGGATCCTTCGCATTTTCAAGGTCAAAATGACATTCGCCGTAAAAAATGC
Source organism: Salinivibrio sp. MA427 (assembly GCF_001996115.1). Classification (NCBI taxonomy): domain Bacteria; kingdom Pseudomonadati; phylum Pseudomonadota; class Gammaproteobacteria; order Vibrionales; family Vibrionaceae; genus Salinivibrio; species Salinivibrio sp. MA427. The sequence goes on along the minus strand of NZ_MUFH01000149.1, from coordinate 5,680 downwards.
GGTACTTGATCATAGTTCCGAAAAATTGCCATGATGGAAACCACATCATGTGTGATTGGTCGTTTTAGCTATTAGTTATCCGAGAACAATGGTTAGCCGAGAACAATGGTTAGCTGAGAATAATGGTTAGCTGAGAATAATGGTTAGCTAAGAACAGAGAAGCATTCGCGAATGGGAAGAAAGCGTGCCAGAATAAAGAAGGGTTAACAGACGATGAGCCAAAGATCGTGAATAAGGGAGGAGCATAATGGCTGCATCACCGAAGGTTTCAGAAGTCATTGCCTTACCCAGACAGCCACGGCACCACAGTCATGACTACAAACAAGTGGTCATTGGGCTGCAGGGGCAAACGGAGTTTGATGTTGGTGGACGAGGAAGTCTTATTGGTCCAGGACAGGGCTGTTTAGTCGCGGAATCTCAAGAACATGCTTTTACTGGCGTGGGACGAAACGAAATTTTAGTGATTAACCTTCCTTCGCAAGAATGGTCAGAGCAAGCGTTAATGCATGAAAATATTGCGCGCTTATTTGCTCGTGAGCCGTATTTTCAATTAGATACTCACGCACAAATACTGATCAAAGCATTATCGGCAGAGATGATTGCCAATCCCTCCGATCCTTTGCTCAGTCGTGCCTGTGCCGATACGTTAATGTGTGTGTTGCACCGTCACTTCCGGGATCATGTCTCTCCTCGTCGCGATGGCCATCGATTAAATATGGATATTATCGATCGCTATATTCATCAGCATATCAGCCGTAAGATCACAGTTGCGCAATTAGCGGGCAGTGTTTTCTTGGCAGAAAGCCAGTTTCATCAATTATTTAAACAACAAGTCGGGACCACTCCGCATCAATATGTACTGGATAAACGCTTTGCAATGGCAAAGCAGCTTATCAAAGACAGTGATCTGACCATGGCTCAAATTGCAGACAGTTGTGGTTTTTCTAGTCAAAGTGGATTTACTAATGCGTTTTCGCGCTATTTTGGTTTGTCGCCCGCCAGGTTTAAATGCACACCTTAAGCCAAAGATTATCGCAATTTACCCAGCATTACGTTGCACCACATCGACTCAGCTGCCGATCATTTGTTACGCCTCTATAGCGATCGGCGGCTTTATTTGTTAATCATCGGAGGATTTTGCAATAATGCCGGTGTTTTTTGTAAGACCTTACTGATAGACCACGCATAGAATCGATCGCAGAGTAACAATGACGTAACATTTTCCTGCCCGAGTTTGGGAGGACGTGAGTGAGGATACCGCTATGTTTAAAGCCATCGATGCTATGCAGCCCTCGTTTATCGAGCGCCCATTAGCGAAGATTTGGTCTGAAATCTCTCCGCTTTATTGTGTTGACGAAAGTGAGTGGCTGAAAGAACTCATTCCGCTTGCGCAAGCCTCAGAAAATGAGCGAGAGCAAACACGTCGTCAAGCGACTCAGTTAATTGAGCGGGTACGTGCTGATAAAAAAGCCGTACAAATGATTGATGCGCTGTTGTTGGAATACAGTTTAGACACACGGGAAGGCATTCTGTTGATGTGTCTTGCCGAAGCTCTGATGCGGGTCCCCGACGCGCATACTGCTGATGCGCTTATTCGTGACAAACTCAGTGTTGCTGACTGGAAAGCACATTTGCGTCACTCTGATTCCTTATTTGTCAACGCTTCCACCTGGGGGTTAATGCTAACAGGTAAAGTGGTGACCTTAGATGAGAGCACCGAAGGCAAACCGGCGTCAGTGATCAATCGCCTTGTGAATAAAATGTCAGAGCCTGTGATTCGCCAAGCGATGCATCAAGCGATGAAAATCATGGGTCATCAGTTCGTGCTTGGGCGTGACATTGATGAGGCGCAGAAAAACGGCGAAGGCCCGCGCACGAATGGCTTTACGTACTCGTTCGACATGCTCGGTGAAGCGGCATTAACTCAAGATGATGCCAAAGCCTATCTCAACGATTACTTACAGGCGATTGAGTCCGTCGGCGAGGCGAAAGCCAGTTATCAAGGACCGTCACCATCCGTCTCAATCAAGTTGTCTGCCTTGCATCCACGTTATGAAGCGGCGAATCAAGATCGCATGATGACAGAGATGTTTGAGACGGTTCTGGTTTTGCTGAAACGTGCGCGTGAAAAAGATGTTGCGATCACCATTGATGCGGAAGAAGCGGATAGGTTGGAGCTTTCGCTTGCGCTGTTTGAAAAGCTATATCGCGACCCTGTGGTGAAAGGTTGGGGAAAGTTTGGTTTAGTGGTGCAAGCCTACTCTAAACGCGCGCTACCTGTGATCACTTGGTTAGCGGCTTTAGCAAAAGAACAAGGTGATGTGATCCCAATGCGGTTAGTAAAAGGCGCTTATTGGGACAGTGAAATTAAACTGTGTCAGCAAACTGGGCATCACGGTTATCCGGTATTTACCCGCAAAGAAGGGACAGACGTTTCTTACCTAGCCTGTGCACGCTTCCTACTTAGCGAGCATATACGCGGTCTGATTTATCCGCAATTTGCCAGCCATAATGCCCATACGATTGCGGCGATTGCGTCTATGGCGACACATAATGACTTTGAGTTCCAGCGCCTACATGGCATGGGCGATGCGCTTTACAATCACGCCAAAGCCTTGTTCAACACCGAAGTGCGTATTTATGCGCCAGTCGGCAGCCATAAAGATTTGTTGCCTTATCTGGTTCGCCGTTTGTTAGAGAACGGTGCCAATAGTTCGTTTGTACATCGTTTGGTTGATGCACGTTGCCCGATTGACGATTTGATTGCCGATCCGGTTGATACTTTGTGTGCTAATCACACCTTGCACAACGATCGCATTCCTATGCCGCAAGATATTTTTGGGCCCGCCCGTAAAAACTCGCAAGGTGTCGCGACGGATATCGAATCAGAATGGCAACCCTTCCAGGACAGTGTTGTTCCCTTCATGGGCGAGTACCAATGGCAGGCTGGCCCCATTGTTAACGGTCAGCGTCTGAAAGGCGATACGCATGAGATAACCGCGCCCTATGATCGTAATGAGTCCGTAGGTCACGTTGATTGGGCAACGGCTGAACAGGTGAATAACGCCCTCGATATTGCGGCACAGGCTTATCCGACATGGCGAGATACCGAGGTTAGCCAGCGTGGTAAGTACTTACTTGACCTTGCTGATAAACTAGAAGCAAATCTGGGTGAGCTGGTGGCGATCTGTCATCGTGAGGCGGGTAAAACTATCCACGATAGCATTGATGAAGTCCGAGAGGCCGTCGATTTTTTACGTTATTACCCCGAGCAGGCTAAAGCGTTGCAAACGGAGCCACTGGCCTATCAAGGCTTCGATGGACAAGCACAATCGGTGACCTATCAAGGACGCGGTGTCTTTACATGTATCAGCCCTTGGAACTTCCCATTAGCGATTTTCCTCGGCCAAGTTGGCGCGGCGCTTGTGGCCGGTAATACTGTCGTGGCCAAGCCGGCCGAACAGACATCTATTATTGCTTATCGCGCGATTGAGTTGCTGTTAGACACTGGGATCCCTGCTGGGGTGATTCAGCTATTACCTGGCAGTGGCCCTGTGGTGGGAGCGCCTCTCACCGAGGATACGCGTATTGCAGGGGTCGCATTTACCGGATCCACACCAACAGCACAGCGTATTACCCGCACCTTGGCAGAGCGCGATGCCGATCCTGTGCCAGTTATCGCGGAAACCGGGGGGCAGAATGCAATGCTAGTGGACAGTACGGCATTGCCCGAGCAGGTGGTGCGCGATGTATTGCGTTCTGCTTTCGCCTCTGCGGGTCAGCGCTGTTCAGCGTTGCGTGTGCTTTATATTCAAGAAGACATTGCTGACCGCGTGATTGGCTTAATAAAAGGGGCGATGGCGGAGCTGTCTGTGGGACGCCCAGAGCGGCTATCAACCGATGTGGGGCCAGTGATTGATCAAACGGCGAAAGACAAGCTTCTTGCTCACATAGAACAGATGAAGCGCAGCGGTAAGTTGGTCACGCAGGTGCCACTCTCTGCAGATTGTGATAAAGGAACGTTTGTGCCACCAACGGCGTTTGAAATCCGCAGTATTGATCAACTGAGTGAGGAGCATTTTGGTCCCATTCTACATATTGTTCGCTATCGCGCGGATGCGCTCGATAAGGTGATTGATGATATCAACCAAACAGGTTTTGGCTTAACCATGGGGGTGCATAGCCGCAATGAAACGACCTGCGCCCATATTGAGCATCGTGCTCGGGTAGGTAACTGTTATGTCAACCGTGATCAGGTCGGCGCTGTCGTTGGCGTTCAACCCTTTGGCGGTCGCGGCTTATCGGGAACTGGGCCTAAAGCGGGTGGACCACACTATCTGTATCGCTTTACGCAAGCATCAGTAAACGTGCAACAAGTCGGTTGATATCAGGATCAGGAGAAGCGTCATGCATCAATTAAATAGCGTTTTAGAGCAGTGTGAAGCGGTGTGGGAAGACTGGAATGATCAAACTGTCGCCGGTCGCATTGCGTTATTGCAACGGTGGTCTGACACGGTCGCCGCTCGCGGCGATGACCTTGCCCACGCAGCGAAGATGATTCGTTTTCAGTGTGAGAACGCTCAGCGCTTGCTCGATAAGGTACACGAATTGCCCGGCCCGACCGGTGAAACGAACGAGCTGTATACGGCAGGAAGAGGGACTATCGCCATGACAGGTGATGCGTCGCTGACGTCTATTGCTTTGTGTGGTCAGTTAGCGGCTGCGTTGGTGGCGGGTAACTGTGTCGTCGTGAGCGTGGAAGGTTCGCATGCGGACAATGCCGACGCGGTCATGGCGGATCTTGTTAAAGCTGGATGTCCAGATAGAGTTGCTGTACGTGTCGATCTTGAGGTGTGCAGTGATCTATTCAAGCATCCGCAGGTCGTTGGCGTAGCGACGACTGGAACCAAAGAACATGTGCGAGACGTCAATCGTCAGCTCGCACAACGACAGGGTGTGATTGCGACACTGGTTGCGGAAACCGACACTGAGCAGTATTCAGTGATTGGTAGTCCTGACTATGTGTTGCGTTTCGTGACCGAATGCACCCGAACCATAAATATCACTGCTGTAGGTGGTAATGCCACGCTTCTGGAACTCGGTAGTGGTGAACATTAACTTTCCAGAAATGGCCCCAATTGGGGCCATGCAATTGAGGGACACATATGATAGACAATAGCTATGCCATCAGTGCAACCTTTCTGGCATATCTCATCATGATGCTTGCCATTGGTGTGTATGCCTACAAACGGACTTCTAACTCCGAAGATTATTTCCTCGGTGGCCGGTCGTTAGGCCCATGGCCCGCTGCGTTGTCAGCAGGGGCATCAGACATGAGTGGGTGGTTGCTGCTTGGGCTTCCTGGCTATGCCTACGCTGCGGGAATGGAATCACTTTGGCTTGCGGGCGGTTTGTTGTTGGGCACTTATCTTAACTGGTTAATTTGTGCCAAACGCCTGCGGACTTACAGTATTGAAGCAGATAACGCGCTGACGTTACCGGAATTTTTTGCTCGCCGTTTTGAGGATAAATCAAAATTGCTGCAAACCATCTCTGCTTTCTTCATTTTGCTTTTCTTCCTTTTCTACACCAGCTCAGGCTTGGTTGCAGGGGGTAAACTGTTCACCACGGTATTCGGGTTTGATTACACAACCGCGGTGGTGATTGGCACGATTTGTGT
>NZ_MUFH01000148.1:0-6203 GCF_001996115.1 Salinivibrio sp. MA427 | reverse complement strand
GTCTTTTCCTGCCATCACTCGTAGTAAAGGCAGTGCCGCTCGACCACTGTCATCTTGGCGCCATGCCACATGAACCATGGGCGTAAAGCCTGCATGGTTTTTTAATTTGTTGTAGGCATCGTTAAGTTGCCATTGGTTAGGTGACAATGGCGTTAACCCGGCGTCTTGTAACGCGCGTTGATTGGTGACTGGCACGCCGCGGCTCACACTGCTCTCGCTGTCTTGCGATGGCCAGTTTTCTTCTACGCTTGCAGGATCTTGGTTGCGCTTAAAAACAATTAATTCGACATCATAAAGCCGTTTAGCCCAGACGGGCTGGCTTAATGACAACAGTAATAACACCACAAGTCCTTTTAGGCCTGCGGCTGAGCGCCAATCTTTCGCGGGACGTTGATGATTTCTCACTGGTTACTCCATTGGTAATGAAAGGCGACGTTGTCAGCCGCCTTTCATTGGGTTTGTTGACGCACTAGGCGACTAACTGATGGCTCGCAAATTGAGTCAACAGCTCATCAATAAAGTTCATCCGCTCGCGTCGGTCGGTGAGCGTTTCGACAAACTTGATCTTAGTTGGCCCGTCAAACTTAAACTTATCTGGGCGAGATTGTAACAGTCCCACTAAAAATCCGGGATCAATTTGCGCGTTTTCATGAAACTCCACTAAGCCACCCCGTTCACTGGCCTCGATCTTCTTCACGCCTAGGCTCGCGGCACGTATTTTCAGTTGCTGAATGTGGAGGAGGTTCTTCGCCGCATCAGGCAGTAATCCAAAGCGGTCAATCAGCTCGACTTGCAGCTCGTTCATGTCGTCGTTGGACTTGGCGCTGGCAATGCGTTTATACATCGATAGGCGCATATTAATGTCCGGAATATAGTCATCCGGTAATAGGGCAGGTAGCCGCAATTCAATGTCGGTCTGTTCATTGAGCAGTGCATCTAGGCTTGGCTCTTTGCCCTCTTTTAAGGCTTCAACCGCTTGCTCTAACATATCCATGTAGAGGGTAAAGCCAATCGATTGAATTTGGCCGCTCTGCTCATCGCCCAATAACTCGCCCGCCCCACGAATTTCCAAATCTTGCGTCGCGAGAGTAAAACCGGCCCCTAAATCTTCCAGCGCGGCAATGGCGTCGAGTCGTTTGACCGCATCTTTGGTCATGCGTTTTGGATGTGGCGTGAGCAGATACGCATAGGCTTGGTGGTGTGAGCGTCCAACCCGGCCACGCAACTGATGAAGCTGCGCCAAGCCAAAGTGATCGGCGCGATCAATAATAATGGTGTTGGCTGAGGGAATATCGATGCCGGTTTCGATGATGGTGGTACACACTAATACATTGTACTTTTGGTGATAGAAATCACTCATGATTTTTTCTAGCTCACGCTCGCGCATTTGCCCATGCGCCACGGTCACGCGAGCTTCAGGGATCATGTCACTGATTTCATTCGCGGTTTTTTCTATTGTCTCGATATCGTTGTGCAAAAAGTACACTTGCCCCCCGCGCATGATTTCGCGCAAGAGCGATTCTTTGATCAAGTTGTCTTCGCGCTCGCGGACAAAAGTCTTCACCGCTAAGCGTCGTGAGGGCGGGGTCGCAATAATCGACAGATCACGCATGCCACTCATGGCCATATTGAGTGTCCGGGGAATCGGTGTGGCGGTGAGCGTGAGAATATCAACATTGGCACGCATGGCTTTGATTTTCTCTTTTTGACGTACCCCAAAGCGGTGTTCTTCGTCGACAATCAGTAAGCCTAAATCCCGTACTTTGACATCGGATTGCAGTAACTTATGGGTGCCGATCAGTATGTCGACTTTGCCGGCTTCGCAATCGGCCATGATTGCTTTTTGCTCTTTGGCGGATTTAAAACGTGAGAGCACTTCAACCCGCACTGGCAGGTTAGCGAATCGATCGCGGAAGTTTTCAAAGTGCTGTTGCGCGAGCAAGGTGGTTGGCACTAATACAGCAACTTGCTTACTGTTGTTTACGGCGAGGAACGTCGCCCGCATTGCCACTTCCGTTTTGCCGAAGCCAACATCGCCGCAGACCAGGCGATCCATGGCGATCGGGCGGCACATGTCGGATAACACCGCATTAATCGCTTGGGACTGATCTGCGGTTTCTTCAAACGGGAAGGTGGCCCGAAACGTTTGATAGGCCTCTTTGTCGTGAGTAAAGGTAAAGCCTGGCTTAGTTTCGCGTTTGGCATAGACATCCAAAAGCTCTGCGGCGACATCACGGACTTTTTCGGCCGCACGGCGACGGGCTTTTTCCCACGCTTCGCCGCCTAATTTATGGATAGGTGCGGTGTCTTCCGCTCCACCAGAGTAACGGCTAATTAAATGCAATGCGCCGACAGGCACATACAGTTTGGCTCCTTGCTGGTATTCGAGCGTCATGTATTCGGTTTTTAAGCCGCCGGCTTCTAAGGTCTGCAAACCTTGATAGCGGCCAATACCGTGCTCAAGGTGAACCACTGCTTGTCCCGGTTTGAGCTCTGCCAAGCTGCGGATCACCGCATCATTACTGACGGTTTGTTTGCGTTTTTCGCGTCGGCGTTGTTGCACGGCGCGCTCGCCGAACATGTCACTTTCGCAGATTAGGGCAAATTGGCGCGGGTTATCAATAAAGCCTTGGTCTACCGGACCGATGATTAAACCAAAACGACCGGGTTGTGATAGGGCTTCGGATAAGCCATCTGCGACCATAGGGCGGATTTTCGCTTGGCTAAGTAAATCCAACAATGCTTCGCGTCGACCTTCCGATTCGACCGAGAAAATCACCTTACCGCTATACGCTTCGCTGAATTGACGCAATGCGGCTAACGGCTCTTTCGCTTGGTGGTTAACGGTCAGTGACGGCAGTGGCGAGATATCCAGATTCTCGCGTCCGGCTTTTTCTGTGACGCTGTCACTTTCAAGCTTAAGCCGAGGGTACTGTTTGAGTGTCGCAAACAGGGTGTCTTTGCTCAGCCATAGTGCATCGGGAGGAAGCAGTGGACGCAGCGGATCAACACGGCGTTGATCATAGCGGTTGGCGACATCTGCTTCAAAGTGGCTGATCGCCGCATCGATATCGCCGACCGATAAGATAAGTGTGTTGTCAGGCAAATAATCGAACAAGGTTTCGGTTTGCTCGAAAAATAGCGGCAGCCAATACTCGATCCCCGCTGGCCAGGTTTTTTTGCTGACTTGCTGATAAATCGACTCAGGCTCTCGGCGCGCTTCAAAGTGTTCACGAAAACGGCCGCGAAAGTATTCGACGGCGGCATCATCGGTAGGAAACTCATGAGCCGGCAGTAATTGGATCTGAGTCAGTTCGCCGGTTGAGCGCTGGTTTTCCGGATCAAATTGACGAATGGTATCGACTTCATCATCAAAAAAGTCAATGCGATAGGGTTCGTCACTGCCCATTGGGAATAAATCAAGAATGGAGCCGCGGCTGGCGAATTCACCATGTTCCATCACCTGATCAACATGGCGGTAGCCGGCATCGGTGAGTTGGTCACGCAGCTTTTCAAGCGAAAGAATATCGCCTTTTTTCACCATCAACGCATGTTGGTGCAAAAACTGTCTTGGTGTGACGCGTTGCAGTGCCGTACTGGCCGGTGCGATTAATACTCCCGTTTTCTGGTGCGGCAGTTGATACAAGCAAGATAGGCGTGCCGAGATAATATCTTGGTGGGGCGAAAAACTGTCGTACGGCAGCGTTTCCCAATCGGGAAAAAGATCGCACTCACCTTGGGTGAACTGGCGAATGGCCGGCTGTAATCGCACTGCGGTTTGGTTATCCGGGACCAATAGAAAAACCGGGCCCGCATGCTGTTGGGTTAAGGTTGCAATCGCTAGCGGAAGCGCGGCCCCTGCTAGGTTACCAAGGTGTTTAACGTCGCCGGGGCCCGTGGGCAGAGTGAAAGCGTAGAGCGGTTTTCCAATAACCGTGTGTACTGGATTTGGATCAAATAGWGAGGCTGATTGCCATCGTCTTCTTGGTGATGCTCGCAATCGGTCACCACGCCGTAGCAATAAATGGCTGTGGGTGGATGATCAAGGAACAGCTTGACGCGCGCATGTACCCCAAGTGCTAACGGCGATGGACTCAGGTACGAAAAACGACTCGCCCCAAAGGTATGGGTGATAAAGCGGCGAGAAGGCTGATCTTCATGGCTGAGCATGTAGCCCATCATCAGTGTGAGCTTTTCGTTTTGAGTCTGCAAAATGCGGAACAATGCTGACGCGTCATTAGGGTCAATCGACTGTAAATCCTTTTCCACGTCAGCATCAAGCTGGCCGCATTGGCTCGCCAAGCGAAATGGCGCGGGGATCTCCGCGATGAAGCCATCCGCGTCCGGTTGCGGTTGATTGTCGGCGAGAGGCTCCACATTTATCCGCATGGCCGCTCGCACAGAGAAGTATTCGTCTTGGCTCATCACTGTGCCTTTACATTGCTGTTGTATTCATGATTATCACGCACCCTTACCGAGAGGTAAAGGTTAGCGATACTTTCTCGCCCTAAAGGCATGGATTTGTATCATCCAGAGGGGGTTAAATGCGGCGGATAACTTGGCGAGCCTGACTTGGACAGGTATGCTTGCAGCGAATCAAAACAATAAGCTAGGTGTGCTATGTATCAACCTTTGTCGGTGTTTATTGGCCTGCGCTATTTGCGTGGCCGTTCAGCCGACCGCTTTGGGCGTTTTGTCTCGTCGATGTCTACCGCGGGGATCGCGATCGGTGTATTGGCGTTGATTACGGTGTCATCGGTGATGAATGGATTTGAAGCCCAACTCAAAGGCCGTATTTTAGGGGTGTTGCCCCATGCGATTATCGCCAATGGCCAGTTAGGATCGACACCATCGACCATAGAGCAGTGGCCGCATGTGGTCGATACCGCGCCGATAAAAACCACCGATGCGGTGATTCAAAGCCGTAATGGCCTCAGTGCCGGTTTACTTGAAGGGATTGATCCGAAGGCGACAGAGCCGCTGGCGTCCCACCTTTTGCAAGGTGAGATGTCGGCACTGCGTCCGGGACGCTATCAAGTGATGATAGGGCGCGCGATGGCATCTGAGTTGCAATTACGGGTCGGAGATTCGGTCCGAGTCATGGTCACCAGTGCTAGTCGTTTTACGCCCATCGGTCGGATCCCTGCGCAACGTTTATTTACCGTAGGTGGGATTTTTCATACTGGCACGGATGTCGATAACCAGTTGATGCTGGCCAACATTGAAGATGTCGCAAAACTGAGTGGTATTTCCCCAAACCAAGCGAACGACTTACGGTTATTTTTAGATGATCCATTTGCGATTACCCAGCTTAAACCCAAGGCCGATCCTGCCACCTGGACCGATTGGCGACGTTGGCGTGGTGAGCTCTTTCAAGCGGTGAAAATGGAAAAAAACATGATGAGTTTGATGCTGAGTCTGATCATTGTGGTGGCGGCATTTAACATCATTTCCGCGCTGATCATGGTGGTGATGGAAAAACAATCCGAGGTCGCGATTTTAAAAACACTGGGCATGAAAGATAGAGACATTGTGGCTGTCTTTATCGCTCAAGGCAGTTTAAGTGGTCTGGTTGGTGCTGCCATTGGGGGCGTGCTTGGTGTATTGATTGCATCATACATCAACGAAATCATGGCGATATTCGGCGTGAGTCTATTGGGTAACGGCTTAGCGTTGCCTGTGGTTGTTAATCCGTTTCAAGTTGCCATGATACTCGGCTTAGCCGTTGTGCTAAGCGTGTTGGCAACCTTATTCCCTGCATTTAAAGCGGCATCTGTTCACCCTGCTGAGGCACTGCGTTATGAGTAAATCTTTGTTGTCCTGCCACCGTGTCAGTAAAACCTATCAAGAAGGTGGGCAATCAACCTGTGTGTTAAACCAGGTGTCAATGACAATAGCCCCGGGCGAGCTGGTGGCGATTGTGGGGTCATCCGGCTCGGGGAAAAGTACGCTATTGCACACGCTTGGTACGCTTGATGCGCCGAGCGAGGGCGATGTTTGGATTGAGGATGCATTGGTGAGTGCGATGTCGGCGTCACAACAGGCGACACTGCGCAATCAAACCTTAGGATTTGTTTATCAGTTTCATCATTTGTTGGCCGACTTCACCGCGCTCGAAAACGTGATGATGCCTTTGCTGATCAACAAAGTTAGTCACAAAGCGGCAGCAAAACAAGCCACTGCGATCTTGAACGCGGTTGGGG
>NZ_MUFH01000147.1:0-6217 GCF_001996115.1 Salinivibrio sp. MA427 | reverse complement strand
GTTAAGCCCTTACGCGAAGCAGCGGAAGAAGAGCACGATGTTAAACCGTAAGCGGTTAATAAACCCTACATACCCATAAGACACGGGCTTTGTCATAGTACCTTTTTGAGCGGAGGTACGATGAAACAAGCACAAAAACGCGCGCACTGGTCGGCGATTATTGAACAACAAAAGCAAAGCACAGTGTCCATTAAGCAGTTTTGCCAAGACAACGCTATTCCCTATCAAACTTTTTATTATTGGTCGAAGCGATTACGTGAACACCAACAAGCTCAAACCGTGCAGCCGGTTGTGGTCGATACGTCCGGTCAATTACCAGGGGCGTCCGTCGTGCTTGTCTTTGCCAATGGCATTCGAGCCGAGTTACCCGCCACGCTCAACGCCGCACAAATCAAACACTGGGTGGATGCACTGCAATGACGCCTTCTGGCAGTAAGCGGTTAGCGAGCGGACTGACTACGGTTCAGGCGGTGACCTTACCGTACAATCAACCTTCAAACCGTTTGCTCGAAAAGCTAGGGTTTCAGCTACAACGCCAAATCATGCTTTATGGGCATAGCAACAATCTGTATGAATATACCCGTACCTGAACGCCGTTAGGTGTTACTGAGCACTGTCACCCTGAACGGTGACACGGTGCAATCGTCTGGGCGCGTCACCATAATCGGTTACTGCGTAGTGTTGGGTGGCGCGATTATCCCAGATCGCCACCGAATGCTTTTGCCAGCGAAAACGAACGTGATATTTCGATTGGCGTGCTTGACTAAACAGTGTCGCCAGCCGTTGTTGGCTATCAGCCTCTGGCCACTCGGCAATCGCGTGAGTAAATTGCTCGTTAATAAATAGCACTTCTTGGCCGGTTTCTGGGTGGGTTTGCACCATGGCACGGCGAATAGGCGGGTAGTCTTGAGCGCGTTTCGAGACCACACTCTGGCCGTCGGCGTCTTGATGATCGTAACGGCTACCTTCAAAGGCGTGCAGTGCGTGAATGGTGTCGAGCTCGCGTAGCTCGGTTTTTTCTTCCTCGGTTAGATCGGCCCATACTGCTGCCATGTCACACCAAATCGTATCTCCGCCATGTTCTGGCACATATTGCGCGTGTAAAACCGAGCATTTGGGCGGCACCGCTTGCCATGTCATGTCGGTGTGCCAATAGCTTTGGCTGGGTGGATTGCCGCGGCTGGTTTCAATCACGACCACTTGGTTGTTGTCGGGCAGGTGAGGGAAAAACGGGTGAGGTGGCTCAAGCTCGCCAAAGCGTTTTGCCAGTGCGACATGGTTGTTGGTTGAGAGAGGCTGCTCGCGAAAGAAAAGCACTTTGTAGCGTAAAAATGCTTGGTACAATGCCGCAAACTCACCCTCTGAAAGCTGAGATAAATCGATATTGTCGACTTGCGCCCCTAACGTATTGCCTAAAGGGGTTATCTTCATTTGAACCATATCTTACCGCCAATAAATTTGTAGGCTGGTGTGCCTCGCACCAGGGTGTCACGCGCAAAGGGCTGTTCGCACTGAGGGCAGTGACACGGCGTGGTGGTGGCATCCTCAACAATCCTTTCTTTAAAGCACTTCACCAATGCACCTTTGCCGCCTTTGCGATATTTAAATAGTGGCGCATTACAACGTTTACAGAAAATATCGACGGTTTTGATGGGGCCTTTTTTATTCGGTTTTGCCATTTTGATTGCCCGAGCGTCACTATATGCCGAAAGCTTGATAGTGACGAGCCGGGCGCAGGCTGTCAATCAGCTATCGTTTAATGACGCTTTACGTTATTAACGCTTGGCGACCATAAACAAAAGCCAACACGGGTGATCGTGTTGGCTATCGTTCCCGCCTCACAGCCAATGTAAGTGCAAAGGGCTTTTTTTGCTTAGTTCGCGATTTTCACGCGGATTTTGCTCTTTGCAACGCTGGCCAGGTTCAGTGCGGCAATTGCAGCGTTGGCCTGGGCATCGTCAGGCATAGTCACAAAAGCAAAGCCTTTGGATTCGCCAGTCTCTTGATCCAGCACCAGATTGCAGTCGGTGACGTCGCCGTGTTCAGAAAACAGCTGACGGAGTTCTTGTTCGGTGGTGGTGCGTGCAAGGTTGCGAGCTAAAAGTTTCATTGTTGTCCGTTCATATCGAGGTAACAGCACCGATTGTGTCAGTAAAGGGGGCAACGACCAAGTAATAGTTTGGCTTTCTTATCGATACGTTAGCCTTGAGTGCTGCTCAGCCGACGTTTATGCGTCACTTTCWCCTAAGTCATGATTGATTTTATCCAGCAGCGCAATAAGTTGCTGGGCTTGCTGATCATCAATGCTAGGAAACTTACAACGAATCTTTTCAGGAATTTCCGCTGCTTGGTGCTGTAGCTCAATGCCTTTGCCCGTCAATGTTACCCACCGCTTTCGCTTATCGTCTTCGTCTTTCACTATGGTGAGCAAGCCTTTATCGCTCATCTTTTTCAAAATCTGCGTCATCGCGCCACCATCAATGCCGGTTTTCTCAACCAGATTTGCGATCGCGAGTCGGTCAGTTTCCCACAGCGCCATCATCACTACATATTGCGGGTAGGTGAGATCAAGCTCGCTCAGCCAGGTGCGGTAGGCGCGCGAAATACCGTTGGAGGCCTTGTATAAGCGGTGACAGATTTGGCTATTGAGCTTCAATTGGGGATAGGTCATGGCTTGTCATTGTCCGTGTGTCTAGTGAGTATTTTATTTTGTGCGCAAAGTATTTGCAATGCTGGGTTATACGATCTATTGTTTTGCATGCAAAATAAATAAACCAGATGCAAGCGGCTTCATCGCACCTGCTGAGTGCGAAGCAGTGAGCCGCACGCGGACTGAAACACAGGAGAGTGAAATGAAAGAGCTACAAAGTGTTGCCTATACAGCAAAAGCCACCGCTACCGGAGGCCGCGAAGGGTCTGCAAAATCCGATGACGGACGTTTAGATGTGGCGCTTTCCACGCCTAAAGGTTTGGGCGGAAACGATGGCGAAGGCACTAACCCTGAGCAGCTTTTTGCTGCCGGCTATGCGGCGTGTTTTATTGGTGCGCTGCGTTTGGTGGCGGGTAAAGCAGGCGTGACCTTGCCAGAAGACACCCACATTAACTCAGAAGTGTCGATTGGCCCCATTGATGGTGGTTTTGGTATTGCCGTGAAGCTGGCAGTGTCTGTTGGCGATCTAGATAAAGACACCGCGCATTCATTGGTCGAGCAAGCGCACCAAGTCTGCCCATATTCTAATGCCACGCGCGGCAATATTAAGGTTGAGTTGTCAGTGATTTAACCTAGCGGGCACGCTATGATAGGGAGCACTGTTAAGCAGGGCTCCCTTTTTTATGTCCGCTCTTTAAGGGAGCAGCGCGTTGTTCGGTGCTCCCTAACCTCGAGTGCTCAGCATTGACCGCTAAGACTATTGATCACGAAGACTAACGCGCAAGCCCTATACCAATAACAAGGATGATGAGAACTGGTATGTCAGAAACCACCACTAGTCAGCTCACCAAGATAAGCGTCGCTCCACTAACGAATGCAGATATAGAGGGTGTTCGAGAGGTATCGTTACCTCACCAACAAGTGAAATTTGCGGGCACCGCAGACGAATTTCTTGCCGAGACCAGCGAGACTATTCACCGCCATGTGATCAAACGAGCGGGCAATACGGTAGGCTTTTTTAAACTCGATACCGACTATGCGTCTCAGTATGACTTTTGCCCACCAAAGACGTTGGGCCTGCGCATGTTTGTAGTGGATGCGCGTTATCAAGGGCAAGGTCTAGGTACCGGTGCGGTTAAAGCCTTGCTTGAGTATTTGCCCGTTGATTATCATGATTTCAATTGGGTGTATTTAACGGTGAACTGTCAAAACCCGGCCGCTAAAGCCTGTTACCAAAAAGGCGGCTTTACTGATACAGGCGAGCTGTACTGGGGCGGCGCGGCAGGGCCTCAGCATATTATGTATGCTGCGATTGACGCCGATAATAAGGGCAAAGCGCAATGAGAAAGGGCAGAACCACAACGTTTGGTCATATGCGACAATGGCTTAGGGCAGGCTTAGACTTGCACACGATGTGCCAACAGACAGCTCGAATCATGAGTGTGTTGTTTGTCGGGGGGCTATCAACGGGGGCCTATGCGCAAGGGTTAGATTTTCGCGTTGAAACCGGCGGGGTGGCGTTTAGCAAAAATGATGTCAGCATCCCCGGAGATACCGGCACTCGCTTTGATATGACCGATTTAACCGGGCAGCCTGCCACGCCCTATGTGCGTTTGTATGGCACGTATCAGTTCCATCCCCAGCACGCGGTACGCCTAACCTTTGCGCCTCTCTCTGTCGATGGTCGTGGCACGCTGTCAAAAAGCATCCAGTTTCAGGATCAGCGCTTTGCCGCCGAGCAAGCCATTGATGCGGATTATCAATTCAATACCTATCGTGCGACATACCGCTGGACGTTTTACGATCAAGGCCCTTGGCAGTGGGGCATCGGTGCCGCCGCCTTGGTGAGAGATGCTGAAATCACCCTCGCGCAAGGTGAAACAAAAGCAACGAAGTCCAACGTTGGCGTGGTGCCCTTGCTGCATGGCTATGGTCAATATCGTCTATCCGATCGCGCGGCGTTGATCTTGGATGTGGAAGGCGCGTGGTCACCCATGGGACGAGCGGTTGATGCGGCGCTGATGTTGGAGTATCACCTTGGCGATGGCTGGTATGGCGCTCTGGGGTATCGCACCCTAGAAGGTGGGGCTGACAACGATGAAGTCTATAACTTTTCTTGGCTTCACTATGGCCTAGCCAGCCTCCGGTACCGGTTTTAACTGCGAGGGAAGAAATGGAGATAGCGATCCGGCAAGGATGGCCGCTTGAGCAAGCACAACACGTCGCTGAGTTGTATGAGCAGGCGTTTGGGATGAAGTTCGCACGGGCAATCCCTAATCAGGCAGCGCGCGTGGCGGTGTTGTCTCAGTGTTTTGTCCCAGACTTTTCGTTTGCCGCTATGCAAAACGGCAAGGTGGTGGGGTTAGCTGGGTTTCAAACCCAAGCCGGCGCATTGACACAGGGCATGGGCGCGAAACAGTTGATCGATAGTTTGGGGACCATCAAAGGCATTTGGGCCTGCGCGATATTGGCGCTGTTTGAGCGTAAAGCGGCACACAATGAATTGGTGATGGATGGCATTGCTGTTGATAGCGCGATACGAGGTCAGGGGATTGGTTCCCAATTACTGGATGCCATTCTCGATTATGCCCAAGCACATGGCTTTGAAAGCGTTCGATTAGATGTCATTGATAGCAACCCCAGAGCCCGCAAGCTTTATCAAGCCAAAGGCTTTGTCGCTACCAAAGAAGAGCGCTTTCCGCACCTAAAATGGTTAGTCGGCTTTTCAGGCGCCACCACCATGGTCAAGGTGCTGAACTAAAACAACCAGAGAGACAAGGATGTTTATTTCTCAATATCAATGAGATAGCCTAGTTCTATGATAGGAATAGGAACAAGCACATGGAATTAGTCGTCCCCACACTCAATCACCAAGCAGCCTTTACGCGCTTTTATGATGATTTTGCTCAGTTTGATCCCGAGAATGCCGATTACTATCGGCCGGGAAAAGATGATTTCGCCACTTACGTGACGCGGTTAACGGATGAGTCATTGGGTAAAAACCTTCGTAAAGGTTATGTGCCGTGTAGTCATTTTTGGCTGCTTGATGCTGAGCAACAAATCATTGGCGCGATTCGGATCCGCCATCACATCAATACGCCATTTCTATCTCAAGAAGCCGGACACATTGGTTACGATATTGCGCCGTCATATCGTGGACGTGGATATGGCAAGCAAATGTTAGCCTTAGCGCTGCCCAAGGCGAGCGAGCTAGGGATCACTCGCGCCCTAATTACCGCGAATGAAGACAATATGGCATCGCGCAAAGTAATTGAAGCTAATGGCGGCACGTTGGAAAACATCATTAATGGCGAAGTGTTCAATGAATCATTGGCGCGGTACTGGGTGGACATTAATGGATGACTCCCCGCGCGTGGACCAACTGGACAGTGACCGTCTGTTGCTGGTGGCGCCTAATATGGCCCATCAGCCTTTAATTTTAGAAGCCGTGTTGGAAAGCCAGCACACCCTTGCTCCTTTTATGGATTGGCTGCCGCACGCGCTGACCGAATCGAGCTCGATTGAAAACACCCAACAAGCGATTGATAACTTTGATATGTTTATTAA
>NZ_MUFH01000146.1:0-6327 GCF_001996115.1 Salinivibrio sp. MA427 | reverse complement strand
TCCATCGCCTTACTCCATAAAGTTGGGATAAAAGATCATCGGCGGGTGATGGACAGCTATCCTTACGAGCTCACCGATGGCGAATGTCAAAAGGTGATGATTGCAATGGCGATCGCTAACCGCCCTCGATTATTAATTGCCGATGAACCAACCAATGATTTGGATCCCATCACGCAAGCACAAATTTTCCGACTGCTCAGCCGCACCAATCAGCTGTCGAACACGACCATTTTGTTGATTAGTCATGATCTGACTTTGGTTACGCGTTGGGCGGATAGAATTACCGTGATGTATTGTGGCCAGTCTGTGGAGTCGGGAAACCGAGAGCAAATACTCACCACGCCCCATCATCCATATACAGACGCATTATTACGGACCATGCCGGATTTTAGCCGCGAGATCCCGCATAAAAGCAAACTAGAAACTCTGCCTGGCTCAATACCGCCATTACAACATTTACCTATTGGTTGCCGACTTGGCCCGCGCTGCCCCTATGCGCAGCGTAAATGCGTAGAAGTACCGCGAACCGAGAAAGTGAAAAACCATAAATTTGCCTGTCATTTCCCGCTCAACATGGAGAACAAGCATGGCCGCTCTTCTTGAAATTGATGGGCTATCGAAAGACTATCATCACCGGTCTGGTTGGCTAAAAAAGCGCGTCACCCATGCGGTGAAGCCGGTGTCCTTTTCATTGGATGTCGGCGAGACAATTGCATTTGTCGGGGAAAATGGCTCAGGTAAGTCAACCTTAGCACGAATGATTGCTGGCGTGATTGAACCGACCGCGGGACAAATCCGCGTTAATGGCGATCCGCTCCGCTATAAAGATTATCAAACACGCTGCAAGCTCATACGGATGATCTTTCAAGACCCGAATACCTCGCTGAACCCACGCAACCAAATTGGACAAATATTGGAAGGGCCTTTGCGTCGAAATACCAATATGACACCCCAAGAGCGTGGGAAACGGATTAAAGACACCTTATTACGGGTCGGGCTAATCCCGGAGCACGCTTATTTTTATCCGCAAATGCTTRCTACCGGTCAAAAGCAACGTGTTTCGCTTGCAAGGGCGTTAATTTTGCAACCCAGTGTGATTGTTGCCGATGAGGCATTAAATGGCTTGGATATGTCAATGCGATCGCAGATCATCAACCTGCTTCTCGAGCTACAAGAAGAAATGGGGTTATCTTATGTCTATGTGTCGCAACACATGGGCGTGATTAAACATGTGACGGATAAGTTGATGGTGATGCAAAAAGGCGAAGTGGTTGAATCGGGCGATACCGCCTCACTGTTTGCTAACCCACAGCATAGCCTCACCCAAAGGCTTATCGATAGCCACTTTACCGCTCCGGTATTAGACAGGCGCTCTCGCAAATCCTCAGGTGCACGACCGTAATACAAGCATGAGCGGCCGGCTCTGTCCGCCGCTCATGCTTTCCTTGCTTGATGCTTCTCAGTTAATGCTTTCTCTTTGAATGCTTTCTCTGTTGGTGCTTTATCTGTTAGTGCGTTATCTGTTAGTGCCTTCTCTAGTAAGACTTAGATAGCTGGCACATCAAGTGCGTAGGGATTGATTAATCGTATGTAACACAGCGGCTGGATCGGCAGCTTGGGTGACAGGTCGACCAATGACAAGGTAATTCGAACCTGCATTTACCGCTTCTTCTGGCGTCATAATTCGGCGCTGATCGCCTGCGGCACTGCCAGCCGGACGGATCCCTGGAGTCACCAACTTAAAGGTGTCACCACACTGCGCTTTAAGCAAACTGGCTTCTTGTGCTGAACACACCACACCATCCAAACCCGACTGTTGCGTCAGCTTGGCAAGATGCTGCACCTGCGCTTGTGGTGAGCGTTGTACCCCAATTTGGCGTAAATCCGCATCCGTCATGCTGGTCAACACGGTGACACCGATAAGCAATGGGCGGTTGCCTCCATATGGTTCAAGCGCCTCGCGTGCTGCACTCATCATGCGCTCGCCTCCTGATGCATGCACATTGACCATCCACACGCCTAGCTCTGCCGCAGCCGCTACAGCACGGGCACAGGTATTGGGAATATCATGAAACTTGAGGTCGAGAAAGACGTCGTGTCCGCCTGCATGAAGCTGTTTGACAAGCGCCGGGCCAAACAAGGTAAACATTTCCTTGCCCACTTTTAAACGGCATGAACCTGGCTCGATTTTATCCGCAAAGGATAACGCTTGGTTCATATCTGCATAATCAAGTGCCACGATGACTTTTGGGTCGTGCATGTTGTTTCCTCGTTCCTCGTTGAATGCTTATAAACGGCATAATGCCGCACTAACCGATAAAAAAACGGCGATGCCTAAGCATCGCCATTACTCCCCATCAAGCCCTCGAATTGGCTTGATAGCGCCCCAGCTTTTGCAAGATGGGCATTGCCAATAAAGCGCATGCGTGGAAAAACCACATTTACGACATCGGTAATGAGGCTTCACTTTCATTTGTTCAGCGACCAAGCCTTTTAAGGTGTTCAAGCTTGCTTTTGCTCGCCCTTCCTCGGCTTGCTCAACATGGTATTCCATTAACTTATAAAAGCCGCGCATGGTCGGATTACGCGTAAGTTGGCGCGTAAGAAAACTCTGCGCCATAGCGATATTCTCGTTGCTGCCAATCACTTCAGAGAGCATTAGCTCGGCGCTGACGCCTGCATTCTTTTCAATACATTCTTTTAAAAAACGCACCAACTGCATCTCTCGTCCCAAGGCGCGATAGCTTTCTGCAAGCAAAGGTAGCGCTTCACTGACAAAATCAGCATCCTGCTCTAAGATGTTCTCGAGCTGTTTGAGCGCCCCTTTGTAATCTTCATGCTGAATGTCGAGTCTTGCCAATTTTAAGCTCGCTCGGACACAGCTTTTATCGTAAGACAAAGCACGACGTAACAATTGCCGTGCCTTGTGCTCATCACCCTCAGCGAGTTGCTGCATCGCAAGCTCACAGTGGAAATGTGCGATATCTTTACGCAGCTTATGTTTGCCCATTTTGACCAGCTTCGCTGCGGTATCGATTGCTTGCTCCCATTCTCGCGTTTGTTGCGAAATAGCAAGTAATTGCTGCAGGGCAAATTCGCGATAATCGGGCTCATCAACCAGCTCTGCAAAGATTTTCTCGGCGCGATCAAAAAAGCCGGCAACCATATAATCTTTAGCCAGCTGCTGCATCGCGAGGTTGCGCTGATCTAAGGTGAGATTGGGCCGAGCGATTAGGTTTTGATGAATTCGGATTGCCCGGTCGACTTCACCCCGAGAGCGAAAAAGGTTGCCCAACGCCAGGTGAGTATCAATGGTTTCGTTATCGACCTGCAAAAGCTCGATAAATAAGTCGACCGCTTTATCTGATTGCTCAGACAGCAGCAAATTGAGCCCCGCCACATATTGGCGAGACAAATGATGGGACTGTTCTTGCCGTCGATGACGAGCATTCCTGTTACCCATGTACCAGCCGTAACCGGCGGCAATCGGGAGTAACAGAAACAACAGCTCTAGCATGAATTATTGTTCCTTAAGCGGGTCCGTACGCAACTTATCAAGTTCTTTGCGTTGCTTTTCCACCTGTTTACGTAGTCCTCGAGCCGTCATTCGGGCTTTGAGATATAGTGCGCCGCAAACGAGCCAGCCAATGCCAAACCCGATGACAAAGACAATACCCAAGATGACGGATAAACGAAACTCACCCTGAGCGATTAAATAGTTAAAATTGACCACAGCTTGGTTTTGCGCTCCTAGCGCCAAGGCGATCAAAAAGCATAATACCAGAAACAGAATGCCGAGTATTTTCACAAGTATTCCCTCATTGCGAAAGGCCGAATGCCCGATCAGTGATGGTAGATAGACAAAGTGCGAGGCACCTGCCATTGTGAACATTGACGCTTGATTTCAATACCRAACGTCGTCGTTACCCTTCCCCTAGCTTACGCTTTATTCAGGCTAAGGTTAATCCGAATAACAACGTGTCGTCGTAGGTATAAGATCTTACACAGGAGGTATGATTATGCAGGAAATTCGTCACGCAAGCTATGATCAGCGGACATAAAAAAACGGCATACTTGCAGCATGCCGTTTTTTTCAGCGTCTATCGATTAACCATAAATGTTAACGCGATCACGAAGTTCCTTACCAGGTTTAAAGTGAGGGACGTACTTGCCGTCTAACTCGACCTTTTCGCCTGTTTTAGGATTACGCCCCACACGAGGCGCGCGATAATGTAGTGAGAAACTACCAAAACCACGGATTTCGATACGATCACCGCTTTCTAGTGTGCTTGCCATATGCTCAAGGATTTCCTTGATGGCATCCTCTACCTGCTTCGCAGATAGATGGGTTTGTTGACTACAGAGTCTTTCAATCAACTCAGATTTGGTCATAAACACCCCGCTTTAGTATGTTTCTCAACAGTATAAGTGCAGAGGGGGAAAATTTCCCCCTCAACGTATACATTATTCGCTTTTCGCTGCTTTAAACGCGTCAGCCATAGCGTTGCCGATAGAACCTTCTTCGGTTTTGTTCAGGCTCGCTACTGCTTCTTGCTCGTCAGCTTCGTCTTTCAGACGGACAGACAGGTTAAGAACGCGGTTCTTACGGTCAACACCGGTGAACTTCGCTTCAACACTGTCGCCAACTGAAAGCACTTGCGTCGCGTCTTCAACACGGTCACGCGATGCTTCAGAAGCACGCAGATAACCTTCAACACCTTCTGCTAGCTCAACCGTTGCGCCTTTCGCGTCAACAGCAGTTACCGTACCATTAACGATAGCACCTTTTTTGTTGGCTGCCAGGTAGTTGTTGAATGGGTCTTCTTCCATCTGCTTGATGCCGAGTGAGATGCGCTCACGCTCTGCGTCAACCTGAAGAACCACTGCTGAGATCTCGTCGCCTTTCTTGTATTCGCGAACGGCTTCTTCGCCTGTTGCGTTCCAAGAAATGTCAGACAAGTGAACCAGACCGTCGATGCCGCCGTCTAGACCGATGAAGATACCGAAGTCAGTGATTGACTTGATCTTACCAGTAACGCGGTCGCCTTTGTTCTGAGTTTCAGCGAATTGCTGCCATGGGTTGGCTTTACACTGTTTCAGACCTAGGCTGATACGACGACGCTCTTCGTCGATGTCCAGAACCATAACTTCAACTTCGTCACCCACGTTAACCACTTTAGATGGGTGGATGTTTTTGTTGGTCCAGTCCATTTCAGACACGTGTACCAAACCTTCAACGCCTTCTTCGATTTCAACGAAGCAGCCGTAGTCAGTTAGGTTAGTTACACGACCAGTCAGCTTGTGACCTTCTGGGTAACGGTTAGCAATGGCTACCCATGGATCTTCACCCAGTTGTTTCAGACCAAGTGATACACGAGTACGCTCACGATCAAACTTCAGAACTTTAACGTTGATTTCGTCACCAACATTAACGATTTCTGATGGGTGCTTAACGCGCTTCCACGCCATATCAGTGATGTGAAGCAGGCCATCAACGCCGCCCAGATCAACGAACGCACCGTAGTCAGTCAGGTTCTTAACGATACCTTTAACTTCCATGCCTTCTTGCAGAGAAGCTAGCAGCTCGTCACGCTCAACGCTGTTTTCTGACTCGATAACCGCACGACGAGAAACAACAACGTTGTTGCGCTTCTGGTCAAGCTTGATTACTTTGAACTCGAGCTCTTTGCCTTCCAGGTGAGAAGTGTCACGTACTGGACGAACGTCAACCAGTGAACCCGGTAGGAACGCACGGATGCCGTTCAGTTCTACGGTGAAACCACCTTTCACTTTACCGTTAATAACACCGTTAACGGTTTCAGCTTCTTCGTACGCTTTTTCTAGCTGGATCCAAGCTTCGTGACGCTTAGCTTTCTCACGAGAAAGCTGAGTTTCACCGAAACCATCTTCCACTGCGTCCAGGGCTACATCGACTTCACCGCCTACTTCAATTTCAAGTTCGCCAGCAGCGTTCTTGAATTGGTCAGCCGGAATGGACGATTCAGATTTCAGGCCTGCGTCAACCAGAACGAAACCGTTCTCGATAGCAACAACAGTACCCTTAACAATAGAACCTGGGCGAGTTTCGATTTCTTTTAGAGACTCTTCAAAGAGTTGAGCAAAAGATTCAGTCATTATATTTAAAATCTTCAATTTGATAAACGTCCACGKGTATCCTACCGCATGGGGTTGTAAAATATGTCAGCTATCATCCTTGCAGCTAACGGTTATAGACTGCTTATGCAGCCGATAATTTGCTTTCAATAAACGCTAACGCCTGCTCGATCACCTCGTCAATCGATAACGAGGTAGAATCTAGCTCTAAGG
>NZ_MUFH01000145.1:0-7218 GCF_001996115.1 Salinivibrio sp. MA427 | reverse complement strand
CCTATATATTTCAGTTGTTTAGATGAATGATAGTGCGTATAACGGTTTTGGAAATCGCGTATGCGCAATATACGATGTTATAACACAGGAACAACTCCAACTCCTTGCTCAAAACGGTTAACTGAACTATAATTTGTACGTTATTTTGTACCATTTTTGGAGTTCAATATGAGTCGTATTCATTTCGATCAAGATATTCAGCCGTTATCTGAATTTCGTGCAGGTGTAGCTTCTTACATCAAACAAATCAATGAGACTCGCCGTCCATTGGTCATCACACAGCATGGCAAAGGTGTAGCTGTTGTTCTCGATGTTGCAGAGTATGAAGCAATGCAAGAGAAGATCGAGTTACTGGAAGAAATGCGTACAGCTGAAGCTCAATTAGCTTCAGGCCTTGGTGTTTCAAATGATGATGCTCGTGCTCAAGTACTGGGGCGCATTAAGAAATGAAAGTAGTTTGGTCTCCATTAGCGCTTCAGAAATTAGGCGATGCAGCGGAATTTATTTCTTTGGATAATCCACCTGCGGCGGAAAAGTGGGTAAACGAAGTTTTTGACAAAACTGAACTACTTGGAAGTATGCCTGAAATGGGGCGCTTTGTTCCTGAAATGCCCAATACTAATAACTATCGTGAAATAATTTTTGGTCACTATCGTATTATCTATAGCTTAAGCCAAGAGATCCGCGTACTAACAGTTCGTAATTGTCGTCAAATGTTGTCGGAAGATGACGTGTAAAACTGTGTTATAACGAGTATGTCGTCAATCACTAAATTTTGGCGAGTTTTTCGTCCCATATCACGCTGTCTCTATGCATCGAATTTAAGATCCCCACCATATTGCGTACAAAGAGGCGTTGTGGATCAAAGCACTGAGTCTATCGATGCACCTCTGTCGACTGACACAACTGCATCCAAGCCTCGGCGGTGCGTGAGACATAGCGCTCGCCGTGCCAGACTAACCCCAGTTGCCATTCAATCGCCGGGCTTATCGGTTTCACCAGCAATAACTCACTGTCTTCCAAGCTGGCGCTGAGGCGCTGGCATAGAGGCGCGGGTAAAAACGCCACCCCCGCACCACTTTTCACTAAGGCGGCTAAAAAATCCCACTGACTGCTACGCGCGGCAATGGTTGGCTGATAACCATGCTCTTCACAGCGGGCAATAATCCGGTCGCTTAAGGTAAATTCAGCGCTATATAGATAAAACGGCTCGTCTTTGACGGCCTGCCATGTCAGGCTTTTTTGCGCACGCCACGCGGCTTGGTTAGGCAGCACCGCATAAATGGGGTGAGTTTGTAAGGGTAAACTTTGCAAGCACTCGGGCTGGGTGTCGGTGAGCATGGTGATTGCCACATCAATCTCACCATTGATCAGGGCTTGTTCGGTGCGCCGCCCTCCGTATTCGACAATACTGAGCGCGACATTTGGGTAGCGTTGGCGGTATTCACGCAGCACATTGGCATACAGCGGCCCTATCATCGGTGGCATCCCCAATCTAAGCTGGCCGCGCGTTAGTTGGTTGAGATCGTCGAGCTCGGTACTTAGCTGCTCGAACTCAGCAATAATGCTCTGCGCGCGCTGATACACCACCTCACCAGCATCGGTTAACCAAAACCGCCTTCCCTCTCGGTGCAACAACGGCTGACCCACATCTTGCTCAAGGTTACGCACCATTTTACTGATTGTCGGTTGCGTCACATGCAATGACGCCGATGCGGCAGTAAAGCTCTGCTTTTCCACCAAAGCAATAAAATAGCGCAACGCACGAATATCCATAAACGGCCCTTAAAAACTAATCGTAAACTATGCCATTTTGGCATAGTTTAAATAAAAAAAAGTCACTTTATTCACTCTCTACCAAGACGTAAACTATGAGCCATCTCACAGATTCTTGGCACGCCTTCGATGCAATTGATTAAAAACGCCTTACTTACCCTACTACAAGTCTTTGTCCTTGCTGGCATTTGGTTCTTGTCTGATTGGTTGGTCACCACCTTTGCTATTCCGCTGCCGGCCAACCTCACCGGTATGTTGCTGTTGTTAGGCGCATTAATGTTGAAAATTGTCCGTGCCGATTGGTTGCGCCGCGGGGCAGCGTGGCTGTTAGCCGAGATGTTGCTGTTTTTTGTGCCGGCGGTGGTGGCGGTGGTCAATTACCAAGATTTATTGCTGCAAGAAGGCGGTAAGATCATGGTTGTACTGATTTTAAGTACCGCGATGGTGATTGCGTCAACCGCTTGGGTGGTCGATAAAGTGTATCGTTTTGAGGTTAAAATGGCGCGCCGCCGCAGTAACCACCACGCGCACCACCCTGATCTAAAACCGGAGTGCTAAGCCATGATGTCTGCCTTACCGACTTGGCTTCATGCCTCGCTATTGAGCATTACCTGCTTTTTAATGACCCTTGGCTTCTATTACATGAGCAAATGGCTGTATCGCCGCCACCCCTCCATTCTGGTGATGCCATTGTTGCTCGCGCCCTTGCTGATTGTCGCGGTGGTGGTTGGGTTTAAGATCCCGTATCAAGACTACATGGCGCAATCTTACTGGCTGCTTTGGCTGCTGGGCCCAGCGACTGTGGCGTTTGCGATCCCTGTGTATGATAACCGCGCGCTCATCCGCCGCCATTGGTTATCCCTGTCAATCGGTGTCACTGTGTCGGTGCTGGTCGCGATTACCAGTACTGTAGTGTTAGCGCGGGTGTTTGAGCTGTCTGAACTGCTGCAACGCAGTTTGGCGATGCGCTCAATTACTACCCCTTTTGCCGTGGAAGCCACCAAAGCGATTGGCGGGCAAAGCGATCTCACCGCGCTGTTTGTGGTTCTCACTGGCGTAATTGGGATGGCAATCGGTGAAAGTATTTTGACCGTGATTGCGATTCGATCACGCTTGGGACGCGGCGCCAGTTTGGGTGCATCGGCCCACGGTGCCGGTACCGCTAAAGCATATCAAATTGGTCACGAAGAAGGAGTAGTATCTAGCGTGGTGATGATGATTGCCGGCATGGTCACTGTGTTACTTGCACCTGTGTTAGGCCAGTTGCTTTGGTGATCCTAACCGCTTTATTGATCCTTGTATGACTTTGTACGCTATCTATTGCTATCAATAAAAATGAGTGAGTTGATGAAAGTTTCTGCGCAGTAAGCAGGTCTTACACGGACAAACTCTGATAACGAGGCAATAATGAAACAGCGTAAGTCAATTTGGCGAGTCATCGCGTTCACAGTATTCAGTTTGCTATCGATAGCAAGTTATGCGGCGGTGAAAGATACCGCCACTACAGACCAAGGCTACCAAAAAGCGACCCTTGCCGGCGGTTGCTTTTGGTGTACAGAATCTGATCTTGAAAAGCTCGACGGCGTGATTGATGTGGTGTCTGGCTACTCAGGCGGTGAGCTTGAAAATCCAACCTATAAAGGGGTCTCGTCCGGCACCAGCGGGCATATCGAGGTAATTGATGTCACCTACGATCCCAACTTGGTGAGTTATGAGCAGGTGTTAGACCAGTTCTTCCGTCATATTGACCCCACCGATGACCAAGGCTCGTTCGTTGACCGTGGCCCGCAGTATCGCCCCGCGATCTTTTATCACTCTGAAACGCAAAAGCAAATTGCCGCCGATTTTATGGCGGAGATTGAGGCGTTAGGCGTGTTCAAAAAGCCGCTCAAAACCGAGTTGATCCCGTTCGAGAAATTCTGGCCAGCAGAAAGTTATCATCAGGATTATTATAAAAACCACAGCGTGCGTTACAGCTATTATCGCTACGCATCGGGTCGTGATCAGTATCTGGACGAGATTTTTGGTGACGATCGCAAAGACAACCCGGTCACCTTGCGAGAAATGATCGATGCGCAAAAAGCGGAGGATAAGACATCAACGAATATCCGCTACTCGCGCCCCTCGGATGAAACAATACGCACGATGTTGTCAGACATGGAATACGAGGTCACACAAGAAGACGACACTGAACCCGCGTTCCAAAACCCGTATTGGGACAACAAGCAAGCTGGTATTTATGTCGATATCGTTTCGGGCGAGCCGCTGTTCTCCTCCACCCATAAATACAAATCCGGTACCGGCTGGCCAAGCTTTACGCAGCCCATCGACAAGCAGTATGTGGTTACCAAACCGGACAACTCGCTGTTTTTCAGTCGCACCGAGGTGCGTAGTAAGGTGGCGGATTCGCACCTTGGCCATGTGTTTGAGGATGGTCCCGCACCCACCGGCTTGCGTTATTGCATGAACTCAGCCGCAATGCGCTTTGTGTCCGTCGATAAAATGGCCGATGCCGGTTATGAGGATTATCTCTATCTGTTTGAATAAATCTTCCTTTGCGTGATTGGCTGGTAAACCTGCGGTAGAGTACAGCTCTACCGCTTTTTTACGCGAGGCATTGGATGCACACGATATTGATAACCGGATTTGAACCGTTCGGCGGCGAGAGTGAAAACCCATCTTGGCAAGTGGCACAAGCATTAGAAGGCTGGCAGCCCAATGAGGAGTGCATCGTTAAAGCCGTGCGCCTGCCCTGCACCTTTGACGATAGCTTACCGACGTTACACAGCGCGCTAGAATCACTCAGTCCGGTGATGGTGATCGCCCTTGGCCAAGCCGGTGGCCGCGCCGAGATAAGCTTAGAGAAGGTAGCGATCAATTATCAGAACGCGCCCATCCCGGACAACGCCGGTAAGCAGCCGCATGGCACGTCGGTGGTGCCATCTGGGCCCAACGCCTATTTTTCTACCTTACCCCTCAACCGTTTAGCGAACGCATTAAACGAAGCCCATCATCCTGCCAGTATTTCTTACACCGCGGGCACCTTTGTGTGTAACCACGTGTTTTATGGCTTGATGCATGCGCTGGCTCATCACACCGAGGTACGCGCCGGCTTTATTCATATTCCCTACAGCCCAGCACAAGCGTGCAAACACCGCGCCCCGAGCATGCCGGTGGGTGATGTGGTAGCAGCGATGAAGGTAGCTATTGAGTTGAGTTTATTGGATGATGATGCCACTACCGTGTGTGAAGGCATGTTGCACTAACACGCGTTAGATGGCGCTCAGACGATGAAGCTCAAACAATGACGCCTAGCAGCGGAGCACAGTTACGGTTACCGTGCTCCTAACCTAATCGCTTAAAACAGCCACTCAGTGACGAGATCGTTGTCGGTCAGCACGCTATCGAGAAAGGCAAACAAATGCGCATTCATCGGTGCCGTATCAAAGGCGCGAATGGAGGCAGGGTCTTGAATAAAGCGCTTGTTAGCGACCTCGCCCTCTGGATAGGCGGCGTGCAATAAGCCTTCAACCGCCAGAGGTGTCAATTCAAGGTGGCATTGAAAGCCATATACCCGTGGTCCGTACTTCACGATCTGGCGCGGACAGCCTTCGCTGCTAGCCAGTACACGACTATTGGGTGTCAGCCCCGGCATATCATGGTGCCAATGGCCCACAATTTCTTGTGGGGCAAAATGCGGCATATGCTCATCAATATGGCCATCTTCAGTTAACTGGATGGGGAAATAACCAATCTCAGGCTCAGGACTTTTCTGATACGAAGCGCCCAATGCCTCACCAATCAGTTGCGCGCCGAGGCAAATCCCTAATACCGCACTGCCTTGTTCAATGCACTGGTTTATAAGTGCTTGCTCGCGCGGGCTATCAAAATGTGGGCATTCAGACTGTGGCGTATCTGGACTTTGCGGCCCGCCGAGTACCACCAGCAGATCAATGCCTTCACCGGTTTCCGGCAACGGCTCGCCCCGATACAAATGACTGGTGTTCACATGATAGGCACGCTCGTCACACCAATCTAAAATGGCTCCTGGGCCTTCAAACGCCTCGTGAATAACAAGATGGACGCGCATTCCTCTCTCCTTGGGGTTTGTTTTACGCACGATTGCGGCTAAGCATACTATATTGAGCCGCGGCCTCAAGCCTTGCCCACGACAAGCGGTGGTCGCGCCATAAACGCTTGAGTCAACAACTGAAACAACTGTTCGATTGTCGGCAATTCATCTAGGTGCGCAGCTAAAGGGGTATGCACCTCGGCCTCAATGCGATCGGAGTGACCACAAAGCCGATTACACAGCGATACAGGGGCAACAATATGTTGGCAATCGGCATCAATCAGCAGGCAAGCCTGTGCCAGCATCACGGTTTGTTTGCCTGCCCCCGCGCTTAAACGCAGGATACGCTGGGCGGTTCCCACCACTTTTTTGCCATCAATATTGAGGTTGTAGTCACCATCACAATACGATCCGGGCGTATCACCCACCGTGGTCGCAATGCCTAACTGATGGAAAAAAGACTGTAAGATGGTGCAAAAATACTGGTAAGCCGTCTGGATATGATAAGGGGTGTTAGCCGGCCACACCGTCAGATAAGACACGTTAATTACGCCGGGCAGTTGCGGCACCGGCGCGCCGCCAGTCCGTCGGCTTTGCACGTGCCACCCTAACGACGATAATGCGCGGCGTAATTCAGGCGTTTGTAGCCATTTTTGGCCCGCTGGCAGTACCAAGGTTTGGGCGTCTGGCTGCCAAAGCAGTAATGCCTCGTTGAGCTCGCCCTGCTCTATCCGGCGGATCAGCGCCTGCTCTTTATCGAACGCAGACGCCACCGACAGCGAGGGATAACGCAAAATCGTTTTTTGAGTCGCCATCATGCACCTGCTGTCGTTATATTCCTATTATTCGGCTATTAACCGAACAAACGCTGCCAAATGCTTGGGTTGCGTTTGTCGTGGTACTCTTCACGCAAGGCATCGATTTGGCGCATGCCTTGTTGTGCCTTATCGAGGTCGCCTTCGCTCAGCGCGGCATCAATTCCCTCTACCGTCACCGCCAGTTTATCGAACCCTTCCATGAAGGTATCTGCTTTTTCCGGTGGATAGCTGCCCGCTTTGGCTYGCGCGATCAGGGTTTCCAGTTTGGCGACCGGTGCTTGCATCGCTTCGATGCTTTGTGCGCTCGCCGCTTCTTTGAAGGTCATTTTCATTTCTTTCATGATCGGCTTGAGCTCAGAGGCTGAGACATTCAGCGACAGCAACACCGCCACCGCGCCCATAAGTATGACTTTCTTCATTTTTGCTCCATGTGATTGTTTTTTAGTAATAATAATGCGCTATTATATTACTCACTTCTCACGGCATTGCCTAGCTAAGAAGCGTAAAACAATGTAAAGCACTTACACATCTCGCATCCAGATGGTATGATTA
>NZ_MUFH01000144.1:0-6381 GCF_001996115.1 Salinivibrio sp. MA427 | reverse complement strand
AAGCGATAGAGCGGGTGAATGATGAAAAAGGCGTTATTGTCTTGATGGATCTCGGAAGCGCATTGCTGAGTGCAGAAATGGCGCTAGATCTCCTTGATGATCAAATAAAGGAAAGTGTGACGTTAATATCAGCGCCCATCGTCGAAGGGACGATGGCGGCATCGGTGGCAGCAGCGGCAGGGTTACCGTTGGCAACCGTGGTTGAGGAAGCGCAAAATGCCTTGAGTGTAAAACAAGCGCATCTGGGTGATCAGCCATCAACAGATGTGGAACCCGCGCAAACGGCGAAGCAGGATAAAGAAACGCTAACATACGACTGGATTGTGCAAAATCCGCATGGATTACATGCTCGGCCAGCAGCAGCCATTGTTGGTGCACTTGCGCATTTTGACAGTCAACTCTGGCTACAAAAGGGCGATCGACAGGTAAATGCAAAAAGTCTCAATAGTATTGCGAAGCTTGGTGTCCGTTGTAATGAGACCATAACCATACATGCCCTTGGTTCCCAAGCCGTGGATGCAATAGCAGCATTTAAAGTACTCGCACATGATCACTTTGGCGAAAAACAAGCCGTTGATGATGGGGTTATCGAACATCAAAGCGATGAAGTCGATACATTACACCATGAGGTGAGTGCGCAAACTATTGAAGGCGCGATCACAGGGATTAGCGTGAATGAAGGTATTGTAACGGCGCCCGTTGTTCTTTTTACCAGTGATATGCCCTCCGTACCCGATCGTCCCTTTGGTCATGAAACCGATGAAATTGCGCATGTTAAGCAAGCCATAGAGTGCGTTGTTCAGCGTTTACAACGTCAAGCAAAGCAAGCGAAAGGAGACATATTTTCGGCGCATAGCATGATGTTAAGTGACCCTGAATTGTGGCAATCGGTCGAATCGCATATTCAGTCAGGCATGATTGCCGAGCAAGCTTGGCTAGAAACCCTTCACGCGCTGGCGGAAGAATATCGTCATGCTGAGACGCTATACATGCGCGAACGTGAAGCTGATGTACATGATATTGCCCGCCAAGTGATGATTGAAATGACAGGTGCCAAGCCTCAGGCCATTGAGATTCAGGAGCCAAGTATTTTATTGGCCCATGACCTTATGCCCTCGGATGTGGCTGGATTAGATAAAGAAAAAGTGCTCGGTATTTGTTTAAGTGAAGGCGGTAAAACGTCCCATAGTGCGATACTTGCTCGCGCGATGGGGATCCCCGCGATGGTAAAAGCGCAAGGGTGTCTCGATGCCGTTCGGTCAGGTCAAATGGTGACGCTTGATGGCTTCAAAGGGCACTTATGGTTTGCGCCGTCAGATGAGATACAGCAGGCGCTAGACGCACAGAAAATTGAATGGCAAAACGCGCGAAAAAGTGCGCTAGCGAGCGCACAGCAAGTGGCGATGACTCGCGATGGTATCGCTATTCCCGTTTTAGCGAATATTGGTGGACCGAATGATTTGGAAAATGCGTTAACATCGGGGGCAGAAGGTGTTGGTCTATTTCGTACCGAGTTTTTATTCCAAGACAGTGAAGCCTTACCGACTGAAGATGAACAATACCAAGTTTATCGAGACATTGCCGCTGCGCTCGGCGATAAACCACTCACCATTCGTAGTCTCGATGTGGGAGGGGATAAACCTCTAGCGGCTTATCCTATGCCTGAGGAAGATAATCCTTTTTTAGGCTTGAGAGGGGTACGTTTGTGCCTCAAGCATGAAGCTTTATTTAACACGCAACTGCGCGCGATTTTAAAGGCGTTTCAGGTACAGCCGAATATTCAACTGATGATACCTATGGTCGCGCAGGTTGAAGAAGTAAAAAAAGTGAAAGCATTGTTGGCGCATCAAGCTCAGCAATTAGGGGTGGATGCAAGTAAGCTTCCTGTCGGTATTATGATAGAAGTCCCCGCTGCTGTCCTAAATGCGGATGCGTTGGCGCAAGAAGTTGACTTTTTTTCTATTGGTACTAATGATCTGACGCAATATGTTATGGCGGCAGATCGCGGCAATACGGCAGTCGCAGAGCTTGTGAATTACTTTGAACCGTCGGTGTTAAAAGCCATTGAATTGACGTGTGCTGCCGGTGAGCGTGCTGGTATTCCCGTGAGCATGTGCGGCGAAATGGCGGGTGATCCGAACGCAACACAGATGTTACTTGGTATTGGTCTTCGTAAGTTCAGCGCTAGCGCTAGCCTGCTGCCTGGACTCAAAGCTCAGATTCGCCAACTGTCTTTGCAGGCATAGCGTTCCTCTACGTATAAACCGGCGTTCAACGCCGGTTTTTTTATATGACTTTTTTAATATGACTCGTTAGTACCACTCCATCTGTTCATGTAAGCCAAATTTTTTGATTTTTCGCCATAGTGTCGTGCGTCCAATTTGCAGTGCTTTGGCCATCTCGTTCATTTTCCCATTACATTGATTCCAAGCCTGAACAATGGCTCTTTTCTCGGCTTCTTCTAGGGTTATGATCGGCGTATTATCTGTACGATGATGGGCGTTCAATTTTATGTCCTCAGGAATATCACTCAGTTTGATCAAGTTTGAACCTCGATTAAGCAAGATGCGCTCAATTCGGTTTCTTAACTCGGAGTTATTTCCTGGCCAACGAAAATTCATTAACGCTTCCAATGCCACTTGTTCTATCGAGAGGGTTACATTGTGGCGACGCTCGTAATGGCTAACAAGCTGCTGGACAAGATGTTCGATGTCTTCTCTGCGTTTTCTTAGTGGCGAAATAGGGAGTTCGTTTGAGGATAACTCATAGTAAAGTTGGCGACCAAATGAGCGCTGTGTAACATATTCGCTGATTTCTGCGGTCGTGCTGGTAATGAGTTGAAAGTCTACTGGGATCAATCGCAAGCTGTCGCTACGGCTTACCAAGCCTGTCTTTAATAACTTTAGTAACACGGCTTGTAGGTCTGGCGATAGGTATTCCACTTTTTCTAAAAACAGAGTTCCGCCGTGAGCTAACTCAAACTTAGAAGGCATGCCCTGTCCTTCATCATAGCCCAAGGTCTCTTTCACCAGTTGTTCCGTATTGATCGAGCGGCAGTTGAGCGTAATGAATGGCCCATCTTTATAGCTACTCTCATTATGAATCGCCATGGCTAACGTCGCTTTTCCCACACCTTCCTCTCCAGTAATGAAGATCGGTGAATTCGATTTTATCGCCCGCTTGGCCATGGTAATCACGTGTTTCATCTTGCGTGAAATAACAGGCAACGTATTGAATGTATATCGTGCACTGCCTCCGATTTGCTGTTGAGCTAGTTCGCGAATTTTATCGATGGGGTGCAAGAACAGTAAATGGGTGCCGTCATTGAGCGCACGCAGCGTGATAATAGCTTCGACGAACTCGCCGTTGACTTCTATTGTGGTCAGCTTACGCTTAATCGTTGTGCCAGACTCAATACTGTTGAGTACATTAGGTGGAAAACGAAAAACACAGAACACATCTTTCTCTAAGATATCGCTCGCCTCAATATTCAGTAATCGCTCAGATTGATGGTTAACCATTGTGATGTGGTTGTCTTCATCCCATGCCAGGAGACCATCATCCATGGACTCTAGTGTGGCGTTATGCGCGCAGGAAAGACGGTTAATATTCTCTTGTTCAGAATGAATATGTATCTGCAAACTGATTTCTCTCGCACTTGACGCGATGATGACTAAGCTCTCTTTCTGGTAGTGTTCTGCGTTTTTAATCAAACACGTTGTCCCACGTAGCTTGCCAAATTGATCGAAAACAGGTGCTGCCACGGAGGCATAAGGATGTAAGTGACGATTAAAGTGTTCTGCGGCAAATACTTCACATTGACCAAGTGTAGGGATTACATTGCTTTATACACCGCTCCCACGACTTAAGTACGGGGGTACGTGAGAATTCATGAGACACCCAGTGGTGTTTTTGGAAAAAGTCCCATTTGGTTTTATTGTCTTCGATCGAAAGCATGCTATACCGCTCTAGCACAAGTTATGGACTGTCGGCATGTTACAGGTACTTTAGCCCAGCAGCTGTGAGAACTTTCACGCCTCAGCACAGAGAGACGAAATGAGCGAGATAAAAGACGTATAAAAACTGACCGTTTTATCCAGTGGTCAGGGTGTATTTTTCTATGCGTGCGTGATGCGGTCGTGTATCATTAGGCACCTATTATAGCGCCGCGCTTTATCTTGTTGGGGATGTTTCAACAAGTTTTACTAGGGGCGTATTATAACCAGCCATAACGTAGAGTTATTCCGTTTTTGACGCCTGTGAAGGCGACAGTAAGGTAAGACAAACATGAGCGAAAAATTACAGAAGGTGCTAGCGCGTGCTGGCACGGGGTCACGCCGCGAAATGGAAAGCTATATCCAAGCCGGCCGAGTGAGTGTCAATGGTGTGGTGGCCAAGCTGGGCGACCGTCTTGACGATCCGAGTGCGCTGGTGCGTGTCGATGGCCATGCAGTGCCGCTCAATGCGCCTTCTGATTCAGTATGTCGCGTGCTGGCTTACAACAAGCCAGAGGGCGAACTATGTACGCGTAGCGACCCAGAAGGTCGTCGTACCGTGTTCGACCGGTTGCCAAAGCTCAAAGATGCCCGCTGGGTCGCTGTTGGCCGCTTGGACGCCAACACGTCCGGTCTCATGCTGTTTACCACTGACGGTGAACTGGCAAACCGCTTGATGCATCCAAGCCGCCAAGTGCAGCGTGAATATATGGTGCGCGTTTTTGGTGATGTGAACGAAGACATGGTGCGCAACGTGGTGGCCGGTGTCGAGCTTGAAGACGGTGTTGCCCGCTTTGAGGACGTGGTTTACGCGGGTGGCGAAGGGATGAACCACACCTTTTATGTTGTGATCACCGAAGGGCGTAACCGCGAAGTGCGTCGCCTTTGGGAAACTCAAGGTGTGACTGTGAGCCGCTTGAAGCGAGTGCGTTACGGTGACATTTATCTTGAGAAAGACCTGCCACGTGGTGGTTGGCGCGAGATGGAACTTAAAGAAGTTAACTATTTGCGCGAGATGGTGGAAATGAAGCCTGAATCGCAAACAGTGATCACGCCAGAAGACCAAAAGCGTAAAAAGTCGCGTCAGAAAATTCGTCGAGCAGTGCGCCGTTWTGAAGAGCGTATCGACTCGAACGATAAGCCAAAGAAAGCCCGTCAAGCTCGCCGTGGTAATGCCCCGGCAGCAGGACCAAAAGGGTCGGGACCCAAAAAAGGTAGCCCACGCCCTGGCGCGCCAAGAGGGAAAGGAAAGCCTCGGACGCGTAAATAAAACGCTTTCAGCATTAATGAATGAAAACCCGGCCTTGTGTCGGGTTTTTTTATTCAAGAGAGAAGAGAAGGGTATACATGATAACGATTATTGTTTGTGTTATTGTCAGCTCAATTTATAGAACTATCGATATACGGAAATAATGACGATCGCTGCTGAGCCTTATCAAGCTGCCACCCGTTTGAATCGGATTGAACGTGTATTAGCCTACATCCATACCCATTTAGATCAGCCACTATTGGTTAGTGAACTTGCAGCAAAAAGTTGCTGGTCTCGTTGGCAACTGCAGCGCGTGTTCTCTGAGCAAACGGGGATGAGTGTTGCGCACTACGTGCGGGAGCTTAAATTGAGTGATGCCGCTAAGCAGTTACTGACTGGCCAACGTCGTATCATTGATATTGCCTTATCCTGTGGGTTTACCTCTGAGGCTAATTTTTCCCGCGCATTTCGACAGCAATATAATATGACGCCTCGAGAATATCGTCGACGAGGCATTATGGATGGTATTCGTACACCGTTACAAATTACCACTTTAACCACACCACAACCTCTGTGGTTATCTGTGCAGATTAAAACGCGACCTCAAGCCACAATCGCGGGAGACGTTGCACCGATATTGGGATTATTTGCGCCAGAGCCTGATTTTAATGATGTTGTGCCAGCGCTTTGGCAGCGAGCCTATGCGCGCGGCGTGATTGATCTAAACCAGCCAAGTATCGGTGCCATTGATGTAGCTAGCGCGGATACACTGCAATCACCGTTGCCATACCTTGCGGGACAACAGGCATTAGCAGGCTTTCAACATGACACCACAAGCTGGATCATTCCGGAAACGA
The DNA here is from genome assembly GCF_001996115.1 of Salinivibrio sp. MA427. Lineage (NCBI taxonomy): Bacteria > Pseudomonadati > Pseudomonadota > Gammaproteobacteria > Vibrionales > Vibrionaceae > Salinivibrio > Salinivibrio sp. MA427. The sequence continues at coordinate 280 of NZ_MUFH01000144.1, read as the reverse complement.
CCTATGCCGTTATCACGCACTCCGGGCCGGTGAGCGGGCTCCCTGATACATTGCAGGCGTTTATTTACGCTTGGCTACCAGACTCTGGCTATCAATGCACCGATGGTATAGAGCTTGAAATCTACCCCAGTGGTTACCAGCCCCACTCGAATAGCGCAGTAATGACATATTGGGTGCCACTCAATCCCGTGCATCGTGCTATCGATCCCGTGCATCGTGCACCAAAATGAACAGTATTTCCTCTATGTATCCATAAAATACGAATGATTCCGTTTTAGAT
>NZ_MUFH01000143.1:0-6382 GCF_001996115.1 Salinivibrio sp. MA427 | reverse complement strand
GCAATGCCTCGCCTAGCTTTTTGCCGTCTATATGAAAGTTAGCCTGCAAGTTAGCGGCCAACTTCTTTCAACAGCCGGACGCAAGGCATATTTTTTGCTAAATTATTGGTTTATCGATGCTCGCCAGCCTCATGCTGAGATGCACGAGGCTTTCACGGATAACAGGACGATGTAACCGATGACGCAAGACAATGACGGCCACACCAATATGACGCTGGATGACGCCTTTCAGCTCGGGATTCGTCTTTACCAAGAAGGGAAGAAACCCGATGCGCGGCAAGTATTCGAGCAAATACTGAGCCATGCCCCCGATACGGTTCAAGTGCGGCAAGTGCTGGCCGTACTGGATGCGGAAGCGGGACAATACGTGCAAGCAATGGCTCACCTTGACCACGCGCTTGAGCATGCCCCTGACGATCTGTCTTTGTTGTTCGATAAGGCACAGTTATTGACGCAACAAGGGCATAACCACGCGGCCATGGAAATCGTTGAAACACTGTTTGCCGCCGCTCCCACCAACCAAGATATCCTTAGTTTACGTGAACAATTAACCGCAAAACTTGGCTTGCAAGGTGAGAGCCGTCGTACACATGCTTTGCGTGATGAATTGCATCAAATTAAAAATCAAGGTCTGGCTGAGGAAATCAACAAAACCATGGCGTTGGCCGCTAATTTGATGAAGGATGGCCACACGGCACAAAGCGAACAACTTTATCAAACGATACTAACGCTTGAGCCCGACTACCCTCCTGCATTGATGGCGTTGGCTCAGCATGCGCTTGATGAACAAGAATACGGTAAGGCCCAGCAGCTCTTATTACGCGGTAATGACAAGGCGCAATCTCATCAAGTGTGGCAACTGCTTTTGGTCAGAGCAGAGTCAGGGCTCGGTGCGTATACAAGCGCTCGCCAACGCTGCTTGCAAGCTCATAAGCAAACTCAAGATCCAGCCTTTTTGCACCAACTGTTGGTGGTGTATCTCAAGGAAGCCAATTGGTTGGAAGCGAGTAAACTGGCCAAGCAATGTTTGCGTGATGACCCCGAACGCGGAGAATTACACTATGCCTATGCCCGTGCTACCTTCGAGCGACTCAAGCAACATCATCAGTTTACGCAAGATAAATTGACCGATTGCTACCAGATCCACGAGAAGGCTCTCGTTCATGTCAGCGATAAACAAGCGAATACCTTAAATGCACAATTAGGCGAGCTCGAGTGGTATATGGGAAATATCGATCAAGCCCAACATCGCCTAGAAACGTTATTAGCGGCGCAACCCGATGATCATGCGCTGCGGTTTAACCTTGCCTTTGTCTATCGTACCCAAATGGCGTGGGATAAGTTTTACTCGGCGAATGAAGCAGGACTTGATTGCGGCCGTCGACTCAAATACCACGGTGATTTACCCCGTTGGGATTTGTCGCGACCACAAACCGATGCCGTACTCATTATGCCTGAGCAAGGTGTCGGGGATGAACTCGCCTATTTTCATAACGTGGCAATGGTGGTTGAGCGTGCTCGAAAAGTGTACGTTGGCTGCGATCCGCGTCTAGAGCCCTTACTGAGTCAAGCATTTCCAAGTACAGAAATTGTGCCGATTTCTCGCAAAGATGGAAAAGATATTTTCGTCCCTGAGCATGTTCTCGCTGACATTGATAGTTGGGTGGCCGGTGGATCACTGGCAGGGTTGTGCTATCACCACTTTGACCGTCATCTTTATCAGCAAACCTATATTGTTCCTGATGTCGCACCCCATGCGCCTTGGATAGCACCGTTAGCTAAATTGCATCAGAAAGGGCCTGTGTTTGGGCTATGCTGGCGCAGTGGTCTTGCGGCTGCCACCCGCAACATTCACTACTTGGTGGCTGAAGAATTAGCAGGCTGGATAAAAGCCGTTCGCCAGCTTTGTCCTAGCGCCCAGTTTGTCAATTTACAATATGGTGAGTGTGAAAAAGAGCTGAGTAAAATCAAAAAACAAACGGGCGTTGAGATCGTGTCACTGCCCGGATTGGATCTTAAAAATGATTTTATGGGGACCGCGCATGCGATCAAACAGCTCTCGGGGGTATTTACTGCGGGGACAGCGGTGCATCGGCTGACGGTTGCCGTCGGCACACCTTGCTATGTGTTTTTTGCCGGCCATAAAGAGAGCGATATACAAACGCCAGAGTCGATGCCAGGCTACGCAGAGTATGCGTTTAGTTATCCGCCAATGATCAAAGACAAACAGCCACTGCTTGATGCGATAGCACGCCGTATGGTTGACGATCTCGGTCGGTAAAAAGGGGGGAATCACCCTCTACCAATAAAAACGGGGCCGCTGAGACGGCCCCGTTTTTTATTCACCCCTGGTACCTTGCGGTAACCTAAGGCTTCAACCTTGGGTTAGATATAATTAAACAACGAAAGATCTTTAGTCTTAGCAAATGCCTGCTGGGACGCTTGCAGTGCCAGCATATCTTCGTTCATATCGATGGCGGCTTGGGTATAATCTAAATCTTCCATGGTACCCAAAGAGCGATTCAACACTAATTTGAAATCTTTATGCATGCTTTCTTGTCGATCGAGCGTGGTCAACCGCGTTCCCACTTCTGAGCGTGCTTTGTTCAAGTGTTTAAAGGCGGCTGAAAACTGCTCAGTGACTTGATGGAGCTCTGCCGTTGCCGAGGCATCATCGATATCCGCATACGATAAAGCCGCACCATTTTTAAACGCATCGAAGATATTGAAGCTATCTTGTCTTTCTAAGTTGATAGTATCACCCGGCCCCATCTCACCTTCAAAGGTCATTTTGAGCGTGTTCCACTCAATGCCGGTTTGCGGATCGTACAGGCCAGCACTGACTTCGGTGCCATCTTGCATCAGTGAGTACGTGGTATCACCACTCGCATTCACATCAAACGACACCGAATAGTTGGCCGTATCAGCATCATTGCTATTTTCCGCGTTTGCCAGCAACAGTAGAGATCCATCTTCAAGATCGTATTCCGGTTGATAATCGCCAAAAGGGTTATCAATTTCCATAAACATCTTATCGCCGGGATCGGAGGTCGGCACTTCTACTGCAGGCGCTACTTGAGCCGTACGAAAGTAACTGTCGCCGGCATAACGGACATTGCCTTGGGTATCACGATAAAAAGGCTGGGTACTGGTTTGGGTGCCGGAGAACAAGAAGTTGCCTGACTCGTCCTTGGTGTTCACCAAGTCCATAAAGTTATCAAACATTCCTTGCAGATCTTGGCGGTGCGCAGTGCGGTCTTCCACCGATAACGAACCATTAATCATCGCCATCACTTTACGCTTGGCGCCATCCATGATTTGCTCTGATTCATCAATAGCGATCTCTTCACGTGTTTGACGATTTCTCGCCAAGGTGATCGAATCAATAAACTGATCAATCTGCTCATCTTGCTGGCGAAAGTTCTGAATATAGATTGATGAGACGGGGTCATCGCCGGATGTGATCACACGTTTTCCGGTCGCCATTTGCTCCTGATTATCTTGCACCTTTACATTTTGGCGCATAATGTCGTTGGAGACAGATTGGTAATTATGAAAACTAGCAATACGACTAATCATACTGATCGACCCTTATCGCGTTGCATTGAGCAGAGAATCAAAGGTTTCATTGGCCGCAGTCATGATGCGTGACGCCGCCATATAAGCGCGTTGAAACTTCATCATATTCGCAGCCTCTTCATCAAGGTTAACCCCAGACACTTGGGCGACACGTCCTTCTGCCGCATCATGTTCAACCATACTCACATCCTGCAAACGCTCATACGACGCTTTTTGCACCCCTAAATCGGTACTCAGCCCTTCATAGACATCAAGCACGGTGGAGCGGCCATTATCCATCAACTTTTGCGTTTGCAACTCTTGCATGCGAATTAAGTTACTGTTGTCGCCATCCGCCGGGATCAAGCTTACGGCCAAGACATCGTCAGGCACCGCTTTATCATTAAGATCAATCACGGTCCCATTCACGTCTATCGGCCCACCAGGTGGATAAGCTTGAGGCGCAACCAAGATTTGTCCTTTGGTGTCTGTCACCGCAAATTGGCTGCCATCCGGTGAGATTCGAACTTGAAATTCTTTTTGTCCGCCACTTTGCAGTACACGGACGTCGCCCTCTCCTTTACTCACCGAGCTACCACTGATATAGCTTTGTGCGGCAATATCAGCAGGATCTTCCATCGTCACCCGTATTTGCCCTGCCGCTGACCGTGCCGGGCGAATTAATACTCGCTCATTGGCCGCCAATCCTGCATCAACTTGAACACGCATTCCATCCACATTGAAGCTAGGAGGCGTACCACTAGGAGTGACGGCGGATTGTTTTCCGTCTGGGGCGGTCAGCGTATATTGTGTGCCATCGAACTTAAGTTGATAGTCACCCGGTTTAAGCTTCTGCAAATCATCGATATAAACTTTAAGGTCCGCGGTGGAGTCACCGTTTTGAACCACGCGAGAACGGGCGATGCGATCACTGTTAAAATCGGTAAAAATATTTTTGCCCACTTCACCATTAAGATCGAAGCCTTGTCCCTGCAGATCATTCAACGCCTGAGAAAACCCAATCGACATTCGGCCTAACTCGTCAYGCGCTTGGCTGAGTGTGTCATCACGGTACTCAAATAATGCACCAAGTTTACCGCGAATATCGCTATTCGAAATGGCTTTCACACTCTTACCTTCAACGAGGGCTAAACGACGCTCTTGATGATCCGGCTCACCCGGCAAGGTAGTTAACTCACTGCTATTCATCCCGGATACCAGCATATGGCCACTGCCAATGATGACATTAAAAAGACCATCTCCGCGTGCATTCACGCTTACCTGGGTGTACTCAGACAGCTCTCGGATCAATTTATCATGACGGTCCAATAGGTCATTAGCTTCGGCGGGGGTTTTAAGTATTGCTTTGTGCACATCCACCAGCTCTTGGCCGATGTCGTTCATTCGCTTTACCGTGGCATCAATTTGTGACGAGGTATCAATTGATTGCTGCTGTAACACGCCATAAACGTCATTCATGCCGGCAGCGACCATTCGCGCTTTTTCGAGCACGACTTTTCGCGCTCCCATATCACTGGGGCTATCAGTTAACCCTTTAACCGCGCCGTAGAATTCATTCATGTTTTCAGGAATTTTTTTGGCTGAATGCGCCATCATATCGTCGAGTCGACCGAGTTGATCGTTGCGCGCGGCGGCGTGAGACAAGTTCGAGGTCGCCACATTCAGTTCATTAACCGCGAACTTATCATAGTTACGGCGTACCGCAGCAGCATGAACACCGGTACCGTAATTGTTGCCACCCCAAAATTGCGGATCATTGGTTTGTTGCTCAACGGATTGACGGCTATACCCTTCCGTATTCACGTTAGAGATATTGTGACCTGTTGTATTCAGCTGTCGCTGCGCAGTCAGTACGCCTTGCGATCCAAGGGAAAGCAGGTCCAAGCCCATTGTGCCTCCAAGTAACCCGGCAATTAAAACGAGATAATCCAAGTAAAGCAAAAATCAGGCCAGAGAAGGTAGAGGGGTTTTAAAGCGATGTAAAATAGGATATTAACTGATTTAAAGGCATAAAAAATCAAGCTAAAATAAAAAACGGCAAGCCTTTGCCTGCCGCTCAATTATTCCATCATGCCACGGACTTGATCGAGCACACGGATAACTTTGTCGGCATACTCAGGATCAGTGGCATAGCCCGCTTGGTGGAGTTCGCGAATAAACTGTTCAGGTTGCGCAGATTGAGACAGGGCCTGCTCGTAACGGGGGTTTTCTCGTAAAAACGAAACAAAATCATCAAAACTCTCTTGATAGGATGGATAGGCGCGGAAACTCGCCGTTTCTTTCACCGGGATCCCATCATACACTTCGAGTGTTTGCGTCGCGACTTTATCTCCGCTCCAGCGTGGATCCGCTTTAATATTGAACAAGTTATGGCTGTTATCACGGGCATTGGCGATCACTTTTTTACCCCAGCCGGTTTCCAAGGCAGCTTGTGCTAAAATGATTGCTGGATCGGTGCCAAGTGCCCGCGCCGCGCGTCGTGCATGAGGCGCTAATGTATCAACAAATGCGGCAGGCGAATCAAAGCCTTCATTACGTTGTCCCGCCTCACTTCCCGCTGCCGGTGGGGCAATCGACTGGCTATCCAGCGCGGCAATCGCTTTTTCTGCCGCCTCTCGACTTCGATTTTGATCCAAAGGCAAAGATTGCGCCGATGTGCGCGCCGCATCTTCCAAGTCAGGTTCACTATCGCCCAGAGCCTGGCCCAGTTGTTCCACAATCATATCAGCCAGCCCCAGCGATCCCTCTCGGCTGAGTTCACTTGCCATTTGTTCGTCTGCCATTTGCTCATAAAACTTAGAGG
>NZ_MUFH01000142.1:0-6406 GCF_001996115.1 Salinivibrio sp. MA427 | reverse complement strand
GCTCCATAAAGTACCCAGTGCGGTGAGCTATACAGTGCGGCAAATAGAGGACAAATTGGCGGTGGTACTGTTCGAACGTCTTCATCGCCAAGTAAAGCTGACGCCTGCTGGGGAATACTTTGTTGAACAATCACGCGAAATGCTGAAAGCGATGGCTAATATTCGTCAACAAACACAACGGGTTGCTAATGGATGGGCGCAAAGTGTCTCACTTGCACTCGACAATGTGGTGCGTGAAGACAGTGTCAACACACTCGTGCGCGACTTCTATGATGCGTTTCCTGATGTGGAACTGTTACTGACCATGGAAGTGTTCAATGGCGTATGGGATGCACTTGCCGATGATCGAGCAGATATCGCGATTGGTGCGACCGCCGCCGTCCCCGTCAGTGGTGCGTTTCGTTATCGAGAAATGGGCACCTTGCGTTGGCGGTTTGTTGTCAGTCCATCGCACCCACTCATGCAGTGCGAACAACCGCTAGACAACGATCAGCTCGCAGCGTATCCCGCCATTTGTTTAGAGGATACCTCGCGCCGTTTGCCGCGCCGTACCACTTGGCTATTGGACAACCAGCGTCGTCTAACGGTGCCGAATTGGCACAGTGCTATGCAATGTTTTAAGGCCGGTCTGGGCATTGGTGTGATGCCTTCTCACATGGCCGAAGAGGCTATCGCTCGAGGTGAGCTGGTGGAGCTAACGCTTGCGGATCCGCTTTTAAGCAGCCCATGTTGTATTGCTTGGCGTTCAGATAAAGAATCGCCACCGATAAGCTGGCTGCTCGATTATTTGGGTGATAAAGAGCAATTACAGCAGCAGTGGCTATAACGTGAGCGCGCATGAGATAGCGTTGCTAGCGTCCTTCAATGTCACGTAGCGTATGGTATCCAGCCCAGACGCGACTGGAAGCGGTGACCAAGCACGCGATGCCAAATACCCAAGCAATCCACGCCATGTAAGACGGGAAAAGACACATCAAGACAAAGCTGGCAATGGTCTCTGTGCCTTCGGTGATCCCCCCGATGTAATACAAGGATTTGTTTGCGTACACGGGGTTGTCGATTTGATGCTTGCTTGCCATTGTCGCAAAGGCTAAAAAGCTGGCCCCGGTGCCCATAAAACAAAAAAGTAAAAAGCTTGCCGCTATCGCATTATTGGCTGGGTCCGCGAGCGCAAAGCCCAACGGAATGGATGCGTAGAAAATAAAATCAAGTGTGATGTCCAAAAAGCCTCCCGCATCACTGAGGCCCTGCTCGCGCGCGATCGCACCGTCAAGGCCATCGAAAAGCCGATTAATCACAATAAAGCTAAGCGCAAGCCCATAGGCTTGAAGCGCCAGAGCGGGCAGCGCCAGTAAGCCAATAAAAAACCCGCTCAAGGTCACCGTGTCAGGTTTGGCTCCCCACCGACTGAGTTGGACCGCCGCTTGTTTCAATGGCCAGCGGATCACGGCAATCGCATAACGATCAAGCATTGGCTGGGTACTCCTGTGGTGTGAAGGGCGTTTCTGGGCTTGGCCAGTCTAGGCGATGATCAGGATGCGCAATATCTTCGCTATCGTGGGTCACAATCACCGCCGGGATTTGCCTTTGTTCAATTTGTCCAAACACAAAGGCGCGAAAATCACGGCGTAGCGGCTTATCAAGCTTACTGAACGGTTCATCCAACAAAATCGCATCGGGCTTAGCGAGTAACGCGCGTAGTACACTGATACGCGCACGTTGTCCTCCCGATAGTTGCGACGGTGCATAGTTAGCCAGTGCAGCGAGGTGGATTGCGTCGAGTGCTGCCAGGGTATGGTTGTATTTGTCTTTTTTATTCATCGATGAGGGCAGTGCAAAGGCCAAGTTCTGCCAGACGTTGAGATGCGGGAAGAGTAAATCATCTTGAAATAAAATCCCGATACGGCGCTGCTCCGGCGGTAAGTGATCAAAAGGCTCACCATTTAAGGTCAGTTGGCCGCTGTAATGTATTGGCGGTTGGATGTGTCCCGCCAATACGCTCAATAGACTGGATTTTCCGCAGCCACTCGGCCCCATCACGGTGAGGATCTCGCCAGGCGATACGCTGAAAGAGACATCGTGTAATAAACACTGATCAGGCGCGTTTATGCTGAGTTGATTGACACACAGCGTCATGATTATTTGCTCCTGGTTGCGTCGCAACCGATTGATGAGGTGTCAGTCGCCGTTGCATGACACGACTGAGAAACGTTGCCAGGACGAAAACCAGTAAGGGGATCAGCGCTTGCATCAGGCCGTATAGGCCGCTAATCCGTCGATCCAACCCACTGGATAAGCTCACTGCCTCGGTTGTTAGGGTATTGATCCGACCCGCCCCCAATAATTGCGTAGGAAGATATTGGGCTAAGCTCACACTGGCGCCCACTGCCCAGGCGAGAATAATCGCCGGTAACAGTAAGGGAAGTTTGATACGCAGCCAGGCTGCCATCGCACTGACGCCTAAACTGCGAGCCGTTTGGATAAGCCGTTGATCAAACTGTTGCCACGGGCCATCTAATGCTAAATAAACATAAGGAAAAGCAAAAAAGATATGCGCCCAAATAGTCGCGGGTACATGCCATTGTCCCGGTAGACTATACACAGCCACTTGGATCCCAAACAAAATAGACAGTTGAGGTACCAAAAGAGGAATGGCAATCACGGCTTTAGGCAGTGCTCCTTGACGAGGAGAAACCGCGCGCTCAAGGCAGCCCATGGCAAATATGACGGCGACTGTCGCACTGATCAACGCCAGTAAAACACTATTCCCAATTAACGCCCCAACGTAAGCAAGCTCTTGATTCCAAAAGCGCAGCCCATAACGGCTGGGGAGCCAATCGGGAAATGACCAGCGTAAGGCGAACGACCAAATGAACAAAGCCGGGATTACCAACAAGGGAACAATCACGACGGGCCACCAGAGGTGTCTCCCTGGTAACCAAGCACGACGTGTTCCTGTGAATTGCCAACGATTAAAGCGCTCACAAATCAACCATTCGAAAAATCGATAACCAATGAGTACCAAGGCACACAGTAAAAACAGGACCAAAGCCCCTGCCGACGCTCGGGGGAGTAATGAAAGATCAGGGTCGTTAAACCACTGCCAAACTAACACAGCAAAGGTTGGTGGCGTGTTTGGACCTAAAATCATCGCTACGTCGACGACCGAGAGGCTATAGGCAACCACGGCAAAAATAGGAAAACGCATTTTGGCGAACCAAAGTGGAAAAATCACTTTGATCCAGGTACTGGTGCGATCATAGCCGAGGCTGGCAGAGACCATCGTTAATCGATGCACATCAATTTGGCTTAGCACAGAAAGGCTCATTAAAAGCAAAAACGGCGTTTCTTTCAGGGTGAGGGCTAGGGTTAAGCCCAGCACATACGGATCCTGTATTAGTGACCAAGTCGGTGGCATGTCTCCGGTCAATGGGCTAGACAGGCGAAATAGCCACCCTGAAGGGGACAAAAACAATACCAGTCCAATAGCAAATGCAACATGGGGCAGGGCCAGTAAACCGTGTAAGCTACGCGCGATGCGTTGCCAAAAGGGCGTCTGCCACGTGGCTTGCAAAATAGCGAAGCTCAACATCACTGCCAATAAGCTACTTGCTAGCCCAGAGAGCAGTGTGAGCCAGAGTGAGTGAGATAAGCCTGGCCAGGCAATGAGTTCACGCCAACCCGAGAGACTGGCTTCAGCCAGCCCCAAAGCAGGTAAAAACGCAAATGCACTGGTTAACAGGCCTCCCAGCCCAGGAAGTAAGGGCAGGCAGCACACCGCCAGCGTGATGGCAAACAACAAACGTGCCATGACGGTCTCTTTTATTGTCCGTAACGTTTAAGCCAAGCGCTTTCGAGAGCGGTTTGCCAACTGGGATGCGGCTCTGGCTGGGACTGAAAACGGCGCGTTTTAGCGGTGTCAGGCAGTTTAACCACCGGTGGATCGCCCCAAATATCAGTCTGAGCTTTGCGCAATTGCGCCTTCTCACCCATCAAAAAGTTGATCGCTATCTTGGCGCCGGCTTTTGCATTGGCATTGTAGGGGATCGCCAGAAAATGGATATTAGATAAAGCCCCCTGCTCAAAAGCAAAGGCGCGTGCCGTTGGCGCTAACGTCCCTGAGGCGATGGCGGATTTTGCCGCATTGGGATTAAAAGCGATCCCGATTAACAGCGCACCGTCATCGACAAGCTGCATGGTGTGTGCGCTGCCTGAGGGAAATTGCTCCCCATTACGCCAAGCGACTGGGTGCAGTGCATCAAGGTAGCCCCATAGCGGTGCAGTTATGGTCTCAAAGTCTGCATCGTCGACGGGCTGATACAGCGCCTGTTGGTTGTTTGTCAGCTCAAGCAGTGCCGCTTTTAAAAAGCTGGTGCCATGAAATTCGGGCGGTTTCGGATAACTGATCCGACCGGGATTAGCTTTTGCGAGCTGTAACAATTCAGCAAAAGAGCTTGGAGGATTGGCGAGTGTTTTTTTATCGTGAATAAACACCAGTTGCCCGACCCCCCATGGTGCTTCCAAGCCTTTGGTGGGTTCAGTAAAGTCCTCTGTCACGGGCAAGGTTTTATCAACGATTTGCCAGTTAGGCAGCGCCTCGACAAAGGGGCCTTCAAGTAACCCGTTTTCCTTCATCGATTTAAAGTTCTCGCCATTAATCCAGACCATATCGACACTGCCGCCGGTATCTTTTCCCGCCGTTTTTTCAGCTAATAAACGATTCACTGTTTCTGCAATATCAGCCACTTTAACGTGTTTGAGGGTCACACCGTATTCACGTTTGAGTTCACCCCCAGCCCAACGAAGATAAGCATTGATTTGCTGATTGCCGCCCCAGGCATTGAAATATACGGTTTGCCCGTTGGCGTCTTGTTCGACTTGTGCCCAATCCTGCTCAGCGGGAGTGGCCAAGGCATAGCCACTGGTGATTGCGAGCGTTAGGGCCGCTATCCATTGTTTCATTGCGCTTCCTTATTGATTAGTGACGCATCCAGCGTTGATATTTTTCGACCCACTGTAGGAGTTTCTCCGGTGCATGCGCCTGTTTCCACATACCCGCCGTATATTTAACCGCTTCACTCATGGTGGGATAAGGGTGCACGGTGCCGAGTATTTTGTTCAGCCCCAAGCCATGGCGAATCGCTAAGGTGAACTCGGCCAATAAATCGCCGGCATGTTCTCCCACTATGGTCACTCCCAGTATGGTGTCTTTTCCCTTTGGTGTCAGCACTTTAATAAAGCCATGGTCATTGCCATCGGCGATGGCGCGATCCAGATCATCAATGCCGTAATAGGTCACTTCGACGTCTTGTTGGTTGGCTTTGGCTTCTTTTTCATTAAGCCCAACACGTGCAACTTCTGGAGACGTGTATGTTGCCGCTGGCATCACCGAGTAATCCGCTTTAAAACGCTTAAATTGGCCAAATAACGCATTGACCGCGGCATACCACGCTTGATGGGCACTGGCATGGGTCAACTGAAAGGGCCCTGCCACATCACCCACTGCATAGATATTGGGGTAATTAGTTTGTAAATAGTCATTGACCTGAATGGTGCCACGCTCGGTCACTGGAATATCGAGCTTTTCGAGACCAAAGCCTTTGGTGTTGGCGCTGCGTCCTAACGCGACCAGCACCGCATCAAATGTGACGGTTTTCTCACCGTCAGGGCCGTCGAGTAAGGCGATTTGCTCATTGCCACGTTGTTCAAATGCTTTGACCTTGTGCTGTGTTAAAACCGTGACGCCGTCACATTCTAAGGCCTGCTCAACCAAGTGGGCAGCGTCTTTATCTTCACGGCTGAGAAGTTGGTCGGCCATTTCAGCCAGCGTCACTTGGCTGCCTAAACACGCAAAACTTTGTGCCAGTTCTGCGCCAATGGGACCACCGCCTAACACCAACAACTGTGGTGGCAGTTCAGTCAGTGACCAAATCGTATCTGAGGTGTAATGTGTCACCTCAGCCAAACCGGGAATGGGCGGCAACAAGGGGCGTGCGCCTGTGGCTATCACGATGTTGCGTGTGGTGAGGCGTTCGCCGTTGACTTCAACTTCCCATGGCGAGACGATGTGTGCTTCGCCTTGCACGCACTCCACGCCGAGCTTGGTGTAACGCTCGACCGAATCATGGGGCTCAATGTGGGTAATCACCTGTTTTACCCGCGCCATCACTGCTGGAAAATCAACGACTGGCGCTTGGGTATGAATACCAAACGCCTTGGCCTTGCCGATTTCTCGCATTGTTTTCGCTGCGCGTATCAGCGCTTTAGAGGGAACACACCCGGTGTTTAGGCAATCACCTCCCATCGAATCTTTTTCAACTAGCGTGACTTTTGCTTTCACCACTGCAGCGATATAACTCGATACCAGTCCACCTGCGCCGGCACCAATTACCACCATATTGCGATC
>NZ_MUFH01000141.1:0-6427 GCF_001996115.1 Salinivibrio sp. MA427 | reverse complement strand
AGATAGAGGTATGCTCATGTCCACTCTCTCTGCTAGCTGCCTATGCGGTGGTGTCCGTCTTACATTACCTGACACTTTCCTTTATATGGGAAACTGCCATTGCTCTGAATGTCGAAAGTTTACTGGTTCAGACTATTCATCAGTCGGCGGCATAGAGGCAGAAAAAGTCTCGATCACGGCTGGTCAAACGCATATTCGTTATTATGAGAAAAGCGCAGAAACGGTGCTTGCTTTTTGTGGGCAATGTGGGTCGAGCCTTTTCTCTCATAAAATCAATAAGGGGATGTTCAATATTCGTCTAGGAATTTTGGATACCGCCCCACAATCGGCGCCAAATTTTCATATTCACACGGCGTCGAAGGCACCATGGCATACGCCCAATGAGTCATTAAAACAGTTTGAACATGGGCCGGATTAATTCGGTCGTGTTATGCAGCTGCTGATCCGCCCCCTTACCCTCTCTGATACGGACTTGGTGTTCCATTTTGAACAACAAAATCGTGCTTATTTTGAAACCTATATTGAATCGCGCGGTGAGGCGTTTTATCGCCAAGCAGGCGTTTATGACCACATCTGCGAATTACTTGCCTTACATCAGAAAGGACAACACGTACCTATGTTGATCACGGATGCCGAGGGCCAGCTTTTGGGACGGGTTAATATCAGCCAAATTGATACGGTATCTGCATCAGGTTCGTTAGGGTATCGCATTGCAGAGCAACACACTGGGAAGGGAGTTGCCTCTCGAGCGGTAAAGTACGCTCTAGAGGTTGCGCGCGAATACGGACTTGTGACACTTAACGCCATGGCGTCTACGACCAACATGGCATCGCAAACAGTGTTGGAGCGGAACGGGTTTAACCTATGCGATAAAAAATTCAACGTGGCATACGTGGCTGGTGAAGCGATTGACTGTCTTTGTTATCGCAACACATTATCCAGCGTTTGAGTGATGAGCAATATACCTTGAGGTGATAGATTAATTGTCATTTAGCTCTTAGTTGCTCATGTAGTGCCAATAAAACAGGCTAACGACTAGCGTTGGGACCAAGTTCAATGCCATCATTACGTGGAGTGAATTTACACAGTTGGTGGTATTTGAAGAGCCGCCTTGATGACCAAGAAGGAAACATAATGGCTGATTTGAACGGACTAAGTTTGTACCACAAAGAGCACTGCCCATTTTGCCATAAAGTGCGTGCAGTCATGACAGAGCTTAAGTTAGATATTCCGCTGGTGGATATGAACGCTAACGCCGAAGAATGGCAACGCCTACAGACCGAAGGCGGCAAAGGGATGGTGCCTTGTCTGCGTATTGACCAAGGCGGCGAAACCCAGTGGATGTACGAATCGGACGATATCATTGAATACTTGCGTGACAACTTCGCGTAATTGAACCAGATACTGGTTACGAGGGTCGCAGTTATCGATGCGACCCTCTTTTTAAGTATTATTATCTGTATGCCTGCCTCTCCGCCTTCTTCAACGCCCTGTGCACTGTGTCAGCACTCAAGGCCGCTGACCTTCCATCACTTGATCCCCAAAACTTGTCATAACAACAAATGGTTCACCAAGCGCTTTTCCCGACCCTACATGCGCGAACACGGTATTTGGGTATGCCGGCCTTGCCACGCCTTTATTCATCGCCAATTCAGTGAAAAACACCTGGGTCGCGCATTACACAGCCTCGACCTATTACTCGCTGAGCCTGTGATCCAAGACTACATCCACTGGGCACGCAAACAGCGATCGTAACGAAGTAATGAGTGTGCGACGATCCACCAATAATGCAAAGTGGGTTCAAAAAAACGGCGCTGAAAATGACAACGCAAATATCGACTCGTTAGCCTTATGCTGAGCAACTTTTTGCTTGGCTTGGCAAGAAGTTGCTTGGCACGTGCAAAAAATTGGTCAGTCATACCCTAAGATGCTGATTTGTAATGGTAAAAAACTTGGCATGCATTTCGCAGGATTAAGAGAGCGAACAGGCACACCGCCACGGTGGCGATGTGTCTTCCATGACATACAAAGGAGCGATTATGCCAACGCCATGTTATATCTCGATTGAAGGTGAAACTCAGGGTTTGATTACTGCCGGTGCCTGCACCGCGGATTCTATCGGTGATTCTTTTGTCGAAGGCCACGAAGACGAAATGCTGGTACAACAGTTTGACCACAAYGTGACSGTKCCSACCGACCCACAATCTGGTCAGCCATCYGGYCAACGTGTKCAYAARCCRTTYAAATTCACCGTSGCACTCAACAAAGCGGTGCCATTGCTTTATAACGCACTGGCGTCGGGCGAGAAGATGTCAACCGTTGAGCTGAAGTGGTACCGCACCTCGATTGAAGGGAAACAAGAAAATTTCTTTACCACCAAGCTGGAAAGCGCTTCGATTGTGGACATTCACTGCGAGATGCCCCATTGCCAAGACCCTGCGAAGTCAGACTTTACCCAGAACCTGACGGTGTCGATGTCTTACCGCAAAGTGACCTGGGACCACGTCAACGCAGGCACCTCAGGCTCAGACGACTGGCGCAAGCCTATCGAAGCCTAATCCTTCATGGCGACATGAAGACACAAACAGCCTGCCTTTACGGGCGGGCTGTGGTGCGTTGAGCCAGACGGCAGGGTCTGGCTGAACGTATCAGGGTAAACAAGCAGGGCGAAGGATACACAGATGGCGACATTGCAAATAGCGTTAACCGTGGCGGGGCTGGACCCGCAACCGTTCGTGGTGGTGGACTACCAAGGGGACGAGTGCCTCTCTCACCAAGCTGGCCTGAATGGCAACCCGGTGTATGGGTTCCAGTATGAGGTGGCATTGGCGAGCCGCCATACCGACCTCACGCCAGAGCAAGTGGTCGATAAGCCAGTGCAGCTGACGCTGTGGCGCAACGGCGAGCTGGTCAAACGGGTGCAAGGCATTGCCAGTGCCTTTAGCCAAGGTGACATTGGTCATCACTTTACCCGCTACCGCTTAACCTTGGTGCCCGCCCTGTATCGTCTGTCGCTTCGCCAAAACAGTCGCACCTTCCAGCACCAAACCGTGCCGACTATTCTAGAAACCCTGCTCACAGAAATGGGCGTCACGGAGGTGAGCTTCTCGCTCACTCGCGACTATGCCGAGCGCGAATACTGTGTGCAGTACCGAGAAAATGACTTGGCGTTCTTCCACCGCTTAGCGGCAGAAGAAGGCTTGGTGTATCACCACGAGCACGACGCCACCACCCATACCCTGGTGGTGACCGATGCGCCAAACAGCTTGCCCCAGCTTGATAACCCGGTGCCCTATAACGCCTTAAGCGGCGGACGCACGGATACCCCGTATATCTATGGTCTGACACGCCACACCGCGGCACGCCCTAGCCACACGGCGTTAAAAGACTACAGCTTTAAAAAACCGCGCTACAGCTTCCAACAAGCGGCGCAAGCCGATGGCATTGATTACCAGCGTACCGACAGCTACGAGCACTTTGACTTTCCGGGCCGCTTTAAAGACGACGCTACTGGTCAGGCGTTTAACCAAACCCGCCTCGAGTACTTACGCCGTGAGGCTGAACACGCCAACGGGCAAAGCAATGAGCCCGCATTACGGGCTGGCTATCGCTTTACCATCAGCGACCATCTGGATGAGGGCGTAAACCAAGCGTGGCAAGTGGTGCGAGTACACCACCAAGGCAGCCAACCACAAGCACTGGAAGAAGAGGGCGGCCAAGGCGCTACCACCTACAACAACCAGTTTATGCTTATTCCTGCCACTACCCCGTGGCGCGCAACCCCCACGCCCAAACCTCAAGTGGATGGCCCCATGATAGGCACCGTGGTGGGACCGGATAGCGAAGAAATCTTTTGTGATGAACACGGACGAGTGAAAGTCCACTTCCCGTGGGACCGCTATTCCAACGGCGATGACAAAAGCAGTTGCTGGATACGGGTGGCGCAAGGCTGGGCGGGCAGCCAATACGGCATGATGGCCATTCCCCGCATTGGCCATGAAGTGATTGTGTCTTTCTTACACGGTGACCCGGACCAACCGATTATCACTGGCCGCACCTATCATGCGACCAATGTGCCGCCTTATACCTTGCCCGCTAACAAAACCAAGACGGTTTGGCGCAGTGAAAGCCATCAAGGCGAGGGCTACAACGAGCTCACGTTCGAAGACCAATCGGGCAGTGAGCAAGTGTATTTACACGCGCAAAAAGACTGGCACACCGAGGTAGAAAACGACCGCGTGACCGAGATTGGTCATGACAACCACCATCAGGTACACAACGACCAATTTCATCGTGTGATGGGCAATGCGCATCATACCGTGGAGGGGGAAAGTCGCCAGTACACTCAACAAGACCAAACCCTGATTGTAGACGGCTCGCTGCATGTCAAAGCTGGCCAAGTATGGGTGAATGACGCCAGTAACGAAATTCATATCAAAGCCGGTCAAAAAGCGGTGATTGAGGCGGGAAGTAGCATCACGGTCAAAGCCGGCGGCAGCTTTGTCAGCATTGATGGCGGCGGTGTTCACCTTGTGGGCCCTGCGATTAACCTCAACTCAGGCGGCAGCCCCGGCGCAGGCAGTGGCTATGCGGGTAAAGTCGCTGCTCTCCCGTTTGGGGTGGAGTCGCTTCCTGATCCTGTCAACTCAGCAGCGCCGATCGATGCGTCTCTCACGAGTGCGTTACCCGCTATCGCGAAACTGGATATTCCTATGATGGAGATATGTCAACGGCAGACTGACGGCTCTTGTCCATTGAAAGACTGCCCATGTAAGTAGGATTCTGTGATGAATTGGTTGTTAGTGATCGATAAAAATCGCGTGCCGGACATTTGTCAGCATTGCGCAGAGGGTAACGTAGAATGGATACCTTTGTATCGAGATACTATATGGGAGCCCCAGTTAGTAAATAGCCCTATTTGCGCCAAGGTCAGTGAGGAAGATTCGGTTTATCAGCGTTGGCTGACGGAGCCTCAGTGGGCGAGCAGTGGCGTGGTTTTTGCGATGCCAGAGCATCTAGGTATTTTCGAGCAAGTATCTAGCTTACAAGCGAATATCACTGTCTTTGATGAAAACCAACGTCAATATCTGCTGCGCTTCTACTCGCCCAAGACGTTATTACACCTTGCTAGCCTGTGTGATCAAACTGTGCTGATGTCGCTATTACAGACGACACATTATGCGTACATATCTCCCGCATTCTCTGAATTATCAGACGCCACGCAATTAATATTTAATCCCCGAAAAGGGACGGAAGTTGACACTGTCTATTTGCCTATTTCAATCGTTGAGGAGTTACTAGCATGAGCCAAGAGTATACGATAAAGCAAGGAGATACTCTCTCTGAGTTAGCTGAAGCGTTTAATACGGATGTTAGTACTCTTCAAGATCTGAACAGCGATAGAATTAAGAATATCGATACTATTCGTGTTGGCAATACGCTTTCTGTGCCGACACCGGATGACAAGTCCACTGAGAAAAAGGAACCATTAGACGTTGTCCCTAATGATAACTTGACTAAAAGAAAATGCTCTATTGAATACGTCGATGCGCTTTATGTGCCTCATAATCCAGCAGAGGGAAGCTCACCACGTCCAAGTGTCTATCTCTTAACTCAAGAAGCCTACGACATTATTGAAAAAGAAGCACAATTATGTAGAGAGGCGGTGCAAGGAGATAAAGAGACAGTATTAGCTAATCTAGAAAAACTTGGTGTGATGGATCAGGTGAAAGCGACGCCACATGAGTTTTTCTTGGCAAAGTATGATGAAGAGCACCCAGATGAATCTTCATTAAAAAAGCGCTATATGGAAGCTCTCCAAGCGCGATTAGCCTTAGAAATGAGCATGGCATCAAATATTGAATTCCTTCCCAGCACGCCTGATATTGAGGACGTGCGCGATATTCATGCGTCTTTTAACGAACGGATAGAAGCGTTGAATGTCGAGCGGGGGCGTTGGCGAGAAACCGGTGATGATAACTATTTAGAGTATACGATTGTGGTCACTGGTCGTGGTGCCGTGAATGTTAGAGAGCCAAGATCCGATGTCGATAATCGCTTCGCAAGAAGACGCGCGAGTATCGTTAAGGAACTACAATCTGACTGTCTTGATATTGTTATCGAGCTTATCGATGAATTAGAGAAGATCGCCACTCAGCATGCAAAAACGATTTCAATTGAAGAGGATGGTGCGACTTATAGATATAGTGATCAGTTGAACTACTATACCTCAAGCAGAGATTCAGATATCCAGCGCTTGATTAATGATTTAGTAGATTGTCGTATTAATGCATCCCTCGGTGACTTCACTAATTCAAATGAGGTGTCCACCTCTACAAAGCTACCTCGCCCAGTAGAACAAAGAAGAGTATATCTTAGAGGCATTGTCGCTTTTTTTGATGCTCTCCCGAAACACGAGACACTACCT
>NZ_MUFH01000140.1:0-6441 GCF_001996115.1 Salinivibrio sp. MA427 | reverse complement strand
TTACAAGGGCGGCGAATAATAACACTATTTTGACCAGATGGGTAGATAAAAAATAAACGGCCCCCCGAATGAGAGCCGTTTGACTTATTATTGTCTGAAAAATCGCTTAGATGCGTGATTTTTCAACAACGCGAACCAATGTCCAAGACTTACGCTTAGAAATTGGACGACACTCACGAACCTCAACAGTATCACCTTGGTTACACTGGTTAGATTCATCGTGTACATGTAGCTTACTCGTGCGCTTGATGTACTTACCGTAGATTGGGTGTTTCACAAAACGCTCGATAGCAACGACGATAGTTTTATCGCCTTTGTCGCTGATGACGCGACCTTGCTGAGTGCGGATGTTCTCGCTCATTATGCGTTAGCCTTCTCAGTCAGTACGGTTTTTACACGTGCGATATCGCGACGAACAGCTTTCAGAGTGTGAGTTTGCTGAAGTTGGCCTGTAGCCGCTTGCATGCGCAGGTTAAACTGCTCACGTAGCAGACCCATAAGCTCTTCATTCAGCTGCTCAACAGTCTTTTCACGTAGTTCTTGTGCTTTCATCACATCACCGCCTTAGTTACGAAAGTGGTTTTGATCGGTAGCTTACGTGAAGCTAATTCAAACGCTTCGCGAGCCAGTGATTCAGGAACACCATCCATTTCGTACAGGACTTTGCCTGGTTGGATTTGGGCAACCCAGTAATCAACTGAACCTTTACCCTTACCCATACGAACTTCCAACGGCTTACCAGTAATTGGTTTGTCGGGGAAGACACGAATCCAGATTTGGCCTTGACGTTTAATGTGACGAGTCATCGCACGACGAGCCGCCTCAATTTGACGCGCAGTGATACGACCGCGACCAACAGCTTTTAGGCCATAGGTACCGAAGCTTACGTCAGTACCGTGCGCCAGACCGCGGTTACGACCTTTAAAAGTCTTGCGGAACTTAGTACGTTTTGGTTGAAGCATCGATAGACTCCTTACTTACGGCCTTTACGCTGCTTCTTCGGCTTGTCAGCCTTTTGCTCTACTTCAGCCATTCCACCTAGGACTTCGCCTTTGAAGATCCAGGTTTTAATGCCGATAACACCGTACTGGGTGTGAGCAGAAGAAGTTGCGTAATCAATGTCAGCACGAAGCGTGTGCAATGGCACACGTCCTTCACGGTACCACTCGGTACGAGCGATTTCAGCGCCGCCAAGACGACCGCTTACTTCCACTTTGATACCTTTGGCACCTAGGCGCATAGCGTTTTGTACCGCGCGCTTCATGGCACGACGGAACATAACACGACGCTCTAGCTGTGAYGCGATGCTGTCGCCAACAAGTTGCGCATCTAGCTCAGGTTTACGTACTTCAGCGATATTAATTTGCGCTGGTACACCGGCCAGTTTTGCAACGTGAGCGCGCAGTTTCTCAACATCTTCACCTTTTTTACCAATCACCACACCAGGGCGCGCAGTGTGAATAGTCACACGAACACTCTTAGCTGGACGCTCGATAACGATGCGAGATACTGACGCTTTTTTCAGTTCACTAGTTAGGAACTGACGTACCTTAAAGTCGCCGTCTAGGTTGTCAGCGAAATCTTGGTTATTAGCAAACCAAGTGGAATTCCAAGGCTTTACAATGCCCAGACGAATACCATTAGGATGTACTTTTTGACCCATTGCTTTATCTCCTCGTCTCTTAGCGGTCTGCTACAACAACAGTGATGTGGCTAGAACGCTTCAAGATGCGATCGGCACGGCCTTTTGCACGAGGCATAATACGCTTCATGATTGGGCCTTCATCAACGAAGACTTTGGCGACGCTTAAATCGTCGATATCCGCACCTTCGTTATGCTCGGCGTTTGCAATAGCAGATTCCAACACTTTCTTAACCAAGTCAGCAGCTTTTTTGTCGCTGAAAGTCAGTAGTTCCAGTGCCTGTGCTACGTCTTTACCGCGCACCTGATCCGCAACCAAACGTGCTTTTTGAGGCGAGATACGAGCAAAGCGATGTTTAGCAATAGCTTCCATTTCTTACCCCTTAACGCTTCTTAGCTTTCTTATCAGCAGCGTGGCCGCGATAAGTACGTGTTGGTGCAAACTCGCCGAGCTTGTGACCGATCATTTCTTCAGAAACGAAAACGGGTACGTGCTGACGACCATTATGGACAGCGATGGTCAATCCGATCATCTGTGGGATGATCATTGAACGACGGGACCAAGTCTTTAAAGGCTTCTTGTCACCGCTTTCCACCGCTTTCTCTACCTTCTTCAGCAAGTGCAGGTCAATAAAAGGACCTTTCTTGAGAGAACGTGGCATGGCTTATCCTCTGATAATAATTACTTGTTACGACGACGTACAATGTACTTGTCGGTACGTTTGTTCTTACGGGTTTTGAAGCCTTTCGTTGGCATACCCCAAGGTGTTACTGGATGACGGCCACCTGAGGTACGACCTTCACCACCACCGTGTGGGTGATCAACCGGGTTCATTGCAACACCACGTACGCTTGGACGTGCGCCTTTCCAGCGCGCGGCACCGGCTTTACCCAGTTCGCGTAGCATGTGCTCTGAATTACCCACTTCACCAAGGGTCGCTCGACCTTCAGCAAGAACCTTGCGCATTTCACCGCTGCGCAGGCGGAGTGTGACGTACGCGCCGTCACGAGCAACGATCTGTGCATAAGCACCCGCAGAACGAGCAAGCTGAGCACCTTTACCAGGTTTCAACTCGATGTTGTGGATAGTAGAACCCACTGGGATGTTACGCATTGGCAGGCTGTTACCTACCTTGATTGCTGCATCTGCACCAGATTGAATCTGATCACCGGCTTTTAGGCCTTTCGGTGCGATGATGTAACGACGTTCACCATCCGTATACAGTACAAGCGCGATGTTTGCACTACGGTTTGGATCATACTCTAGACGCTCAACTTTCGCTGGGATACCGTCTTTAGTACGTTTGAAGTCAATTACACGGTAATGATGCTTATGACCACCACCGATGTGACGCACTGTGATTCGACCGTTGTTATTGCGACCGCCTGACTTAGAGTTTTTCTCTAGCAGTGGTGCATATGGTTTACCTTTATAAAGATCATGGTTAACCACTTTAACAAGGTGACGACGACCCGGTGAAGTCGGCTTACATTTCATAATAGCCATTTGCTTTTACTCCTCCGTCTTACTCAGCGCCGCCAACGAAGTCGATGTCCTGACCTTCTTTCAAGGCAACATACGCTTTTTTCCAGTCGCTACGACGGCCTTCACGCATACCTTGACGTTTGGTCTTACCCTTAACGAGAAGGGTACGAACAGACTTCACTTCAACTTCGAACAGTTTTTCAACTGCCGCTTTGATCTCTTTTTTCGTTGCTTCTTTAGCTACTTTAAACACAACAGTGTTGTTGTTTTCAGCGGCCATCGTCGCTTTTTCAGAGATGTGCGGAGCACGCAGAACTTTTAGGATACGCTCTTCAGTGATCATGCCAGCATCTCCTCAACTTGTTTAACTGCATCTGCAGTCATCACGACTTTGTCGAAAGCGATCAAGCTAACTGGGTCGATGGTATCTGCATCGCGTACGTCAACCTTATACAGGTTACGTGCCGCAAGGAACAGGTTCTCATCAACTTCGGCAGTGACGATCAGAACGTCGCTTAGCTCAAGCTCTTTCAGCTTAGCGACAAGCTCTTTAGTTTTTGGTGCTTCAACAGAGAAGTTATCAACCACGATTAAACGCTCTTGACGAACTAGCTCTGATAGGATGCTCTTAAGAGCACCGCGGTACATCTTTTTGTTTACTTTCTGGCTATGGTCCTGAGGACGAGCTGCGAAAGTGACACCACCGCTGCGCCAAATTGGGCTGCGGATTGTACCTGCACGGGCGCGACCAGTACCCTTCTGACGCCATGGCTTAGCACCGCCACCAGATACGTCTGAACGAGTTTTCTGAGCGCGAGTACCTTGACGGGCACCAGCTGCGTATGCAACGACTACCTGGTGTACCAGGGATTCGTTGAATTCACGCCCGAAGGTAGTTTCGGAAACAGTTAGCGCGTCGGCGCCTTTGACTACCAATTCCATTACTATCTCCTCGACGTTACGCTTTAACGGCTGGTTTAACGATCACGTTGCCACCTGTCGCACCTGGGACTGCACCTTTAATAAGAAGCAGATTGCGCTCAGCGTCAACACGTACGATCTCTAGGTTTTGAGTCGTTACACGCTCAGCACCCATATGACCTGCCATTTTTTTGCCTTTGAATACGCGACCTGGAGTCTGACATTGACCGATAGAACCAGGAGCACGGTGAGACAAAGAGTTACCGTGGCTCATATCTTGAGTACGGAAGTTCCAACGCTTAACGCCGCCTTGGAAGCCCTTACCCTTCGACGTGCCAGTAACGTCTACTTTTTTGATTTCGTTAAACAGTTCTACGTTTAGCTCAGCGCCAACTTCGTACTGTTCATCATTTTCCAAACGGAATTCCCACAAACCGCGGCCTGCTTCAACACCTGCTTTCGCAAAGTGACCAGCTTGTGCCTTGTTTACACGGCTTGCTTTCTTCTCGCCTGTAGTGATTTGAATTGCTGCATACCCGTCAACTTCAGGTTTACGTACCTGAGCAACACGGTTTGCTTCAACTTCAACTACGGTAACCGGGATAGAAACGCCATCTTCGTTGAAGATACGAGTCATACCGACTTTACGACCGACTAGACCAATCATTATCTACTCCCCCTTAACCCAGGCTGATTTGAACATCAACGCCCGCAGCAAGGTCAAGACGCATCAAAGCGTCAACAGTTTTGTCTGTTGGCTCAACGATGTCGATCAGACGTTTGTGAGTACGAATTTCGTACTGGTCACGTGCGTCTTTGTTTACGTGCGGAGAAATAAGAACGGTGAAGCGCTCTTTACGAGTAGGCAAAGGAATAGGTCCCTTAACCTGTGCGCCAGTGCGCTTAGCGGTTTCAACGATTTCCGCTGTAGACTGATCGATCAAACGATGATCGAACGCCTTCAGGCGGATACGGATACGTTGGTTCTGCATGAGACAGAGCTMCAAATTCTAAAATATTTACACAAACAATATCGCCATTCCTTCTCACTAAGGCGAGGGAATGCCGATTAATTTATGTGAAACCGTAGTGCCAAAATTAGGCACATTGTCAGCCATTATTCTATGACTGCGAACATAAGCGGAGTATACATTAAACGAACAGTTTACTGTTCCATTCCTCGATGCTCATTGGTTCACAACTGCGTCGGAAGTCGCAATGACTTAAGCAGTGACGGGCATTATACCGATACGCAATGGCTTTGCAAGCGTTGGTCAAAAACACGCCACAAAAAAACGCGCCTCTCTGGCACGTTTTTCATCATCAAGGCGGGATGACTGTTTTAACCTAACCTTTTTCGCTGGCATCTTCGATGATCTGAGCTTGGTTATAGTTGGCGATGCCGACCTTATCAATTAAGCCAATCTGGGTCTCTAACCAATCGATATGCTCTTCTTCGTCGTCAAGAATGTATTGAAACAGATCACGAGAAACAAAATCTCTGATGCTCTCTGTGTAAGCAATCGCATCTTGGAGGTTCGGGGTGCCCTCAAGAAATAATATTCTTTCAATCAGCTTGTCGGCATGCTTCATCTCATCGATCGACTCTTCATACTCTTTATCCGCGATGACTTTTAACCCCCAGTCTTTAAGCATGCGCGCATGAAGAAAGTACTGATTAATAGCAACAAGTTCATTGCCAAGTACCGTGTTGAGAAACGCTATAGATTTTGGATCGCCTTTCATGGCAATAGCCTCCTTATGGGTTCTACTTTACAAATGTAGAACCCATAAGGAGGCTGTCAAATATTGACCGCTTATTAGCTCGCTTTTTGCAATGTGATCAGCTGACTCTCGTCGTATATAACCTCTTTAGCGTGGCGCACACATTTACCACATTGAGATCCAAGAGGCGTCAGTTGACGAAGTTCGCGAATACTGGTGACGCCTTGGTGGCGCACCCAATGTTTAATGGTTTTATCTGATACGCTGTGACAAATACAAACTAACATCTCAGTCATCTCAAAAAATGAACTATAACGAGAATAGTTTGCATTGCGTTTAAGGTAAAGGGTTTTTATATAACGCTTGGTTATTGATGAAAGACTTATTTATATCTGTACCGGGCGATTAAAGAGGAAAAAAAAAGGAGCGCAATGCGCTCCCTTCTATTGATAAGACTAGATGTCTATCAAATTAAGCGATGATGTTAGCAACAACACCCGCACCTACAGTACGGCCACCTTCACGGATAGCGAAGCGTAGACCTTCGTCCATCGCGATAGGTGCGATCAGCTCAACAACCATCTTGATGTTGTCACCAGGCATAACCATCTCAACGCCTTCTGGCAGTTCGATAGTACCGGTCACGTCAGTTGTACGGAAGTAGAAC
>NZ_MUFH01000014.1:0-25677 GCF_001996115.1 Salinivibrio sp. MA427 | reverse complement strand
TGCTGATAGCGCTGAAAGACAGGCTCACCACTGGCATCAAATCGAACATAGATAGAGAAGGGAGCTAATGCGGCGCCCGCCAGCTGTGTGCCCTCTCGTTTGATTGCACGCAAGCTGCCGTCTCGCCAGACATACTCGCTACGATAACGACCATAATCGCCCTGCCACACCTGCTCGGCTAAACCAATTACCTGCCCTTGCTGACTATCCAACCAGTAAACAGCGCGATAATCGCCGGCGGAAGCGGCGGTCATATGCGTAACCGGCTTGGAAGGCTGCCCACTTGAGCACCCAACCAGGATGGCCATCAACGCGACTATCCAAAATTTAGAACGCATCACGAGTCCACATACAAAAACGCCATAGCGAGAAGGCTATGGCGACATGAGCAGTAACGCTTATTTAACCGCGTCTTTTAACGCTTTACCCGCGACAAACGCAGGTACGTTTGCTGCCGCAATTTGAATTTCTTGACCCGTTTGTGGGTTGCGACCTGTGCGTGCTGCACGGTGGTTCAATTTAAACGTACCGAAGCCAATCAGTTGTACCTGCTCGCCTTCTTTCAAAGCGCTTTCAATACCGCCTAAAGTCGCTTCCAAAGCGGTTTTCGCTTGTGCTTTTGAAAGTTCTGCTTTTTCTGCGATCAGGTCGATCAGTTGGGTCTTGTTCATTATGTCTTCCCTTCTAGGTTTTTTAGAGACGAAGTCACTCTAATTCAAAAGAAGCCCGGCTGGCAAAGGTTTGTGGCGCTCTGTGTGGCTGTATGGAGGCTCTTTAACCACAAACTGAGCGCGAACTCACAATTTGTTGCGTTTTTTCTCAGTTGAAAGGTTGTAAACGCCCGCCAATGGCCTGATCTTTAGAGTGTTGACTGACTTTTAACTTCGGAAATTTATGCTCATTCTGATCCTTTTTATCTCGCTTTCAATTGGTGTGTCTTTCATCTGCTCAGTACTGGAAGCTATTTTGCTGAGCATCACACCGAGCTATATTGCCAATCTAAGAAACCAAGGTCACCCAGCCGCAGAGCGGCTCAACGCGCTTAAAAAAGATATTGATCGGCCACTCGCATCCATTCTGACACTGAATACCATTGCGCATACTGTTGGAGCCGCCGGTGCAGGCGCGCAAGCTGCCCACGTATTTGGCGATGCTTGGGTCGGGGTATTCTCCGCCGTTCTTACACTGGCGATTCTTCTTTTATCAGAAATCATTCCTAAAACCATTGGCGCCAATTTCTGGCCTCAACTGGCACCCAGTGCCGCCGTCATTCTAAAGTGGATGGTCTGGGCATTAACGCCGTTTGTTTGGCTGTCCGAACAAATCACCAAGCGGCTGAGCGCGGATACCACGCATGTCAAACTGCGTGACGAAATTTCAGCGATGGCAATGCTAGCATCTGAAAGTGGCGAAATGGGCGAAGATGAAACGCAAATGCTCAATAACATGCTTAAATTACGCGATCTTCCTGCCACTCAGCTTATGACGCCACGTCCCGTATTATTTCGTGTTCCCGCCGATATGGATGTTAACACCTTTCTCGAGGAACATGGCGATTGCCCCTTCTCACGTCCTCTTGTCTACGGTGAGCAGCGCGACGATATTTTGGGGTTTGTCCACAAATCCAATATCTATGAAGTCAAAACCGAAGGGGCAGGACAAACACGGTTAGGCAACTTGATGCGTCCACTCGCGGTGATCTTACCCGGTAATACGGTCTTACAAGCATTTGATATTTTAATGATTCGCCGCGCTCAATTGGCGATGATTGTCGACGAATACGGCACGGTACAAGGGATTATCACGCTCGAAGACATTTTTGAGTATCTCACCGGAAGAGAAATCATTGATGAGGCGGACACCGTGACGGACATGCAGCAACTGGCTTATCAGCGCTGGGACGCCTGGAAGAAGCAGCATAATATGATTGAAAGCCAAGACGATGACGAGCCACCGGTACAACGACATACCGATGAGTCATAACTCGAAAAGGCGGCCTAGGCCGCCTTTCTGTTCTTACTAACGTTTTGACAAATCATGCTTACTCAGCACGCAACCCTAGATTACTCACGCCAGCTTCTCGAAGCTCTTGCCGGATGCCTTTGAGCATCTCCACATCACGACTTTCGGCACWTTTCAGCACACGGAAGATTGCCCACTGGGCATCCCATTCCTCACAAACCGCCTCAAACGCCTTTTGATTGTCATCGGTTACCGTTTCACCGGTTTGTGCTTCTTCAAGCTGGGCAACACTAAGGACCGACTGCTGAGAAACTTTTAATGTAATGGGCAAGATTTCATCACGATCTAACAAAGCGTGAAGAAGCTGAGACAAGGCAATACAGGCATCAATCGCCGGATACGTCAGATAGATGGCATCGTCATCAGCCACAGGGATCAATGGCTCGAGCTTTTCTAATTGGCGCTCAAAGTCAATTTTAGCCGTTTTGACCGTTTGCGATTCCCACACCGCATCGAGAATATTGCGAAACGCTTGCGGGTCGGCAAATTCTGTTTGCGCACAGAAAAGCGCGTAGTTTGGCACCATACGCTCCACCAGCGCAGCCATAAAACTAATATGTTGCCAATTCTCACATTTTTCCAAACGCAGTTGTAAAGGGTTTCGTAACATAGCTAATTGATCTTTAATAGCGGGAAGGACAAACGTCCTCGGTCAATGAGGGCAGTGTACTCGATTCTCCCCAGCATAAAAAGGAGCCTTTGTGGATAAAGTTTACGTTATCAGCGAGCATGCCGAGACCTATCATCGGTTACTGCATAACGCCACACTACCTGAACTCACCGTCGTGGATCGCCCCGATCAAGCCACTATCTGGCTCGCCGATCCGCCACTGGCGGCGCCTCAATTATGCTATGGCGATCAGCTCCGCTGGTTACAATCAACATTCGCCGGTATCGACGCCCTGATCTACGCACCTTATCGACACTATCAATTAACCAATGTGAGAGGCATTTTTGGTGACTTAATGGCCGAATACGTCTTCGGCTATTTGCTCAACGAAACACGACATATTACTCAATATTCAGACCAGCAAGCGCAACGTCTTTGGCAAGCGCACGACTACACGTCGTTACGTGGAAAAACACTGGCTATTCTGGGGACGGGCGCCATTGGTCAGCATATTGCCACCGTGGCTCATGCGTTTGGGATGCACGTGCTGGGCACCAACCAAGATGGGCGTGCTGTCGAGGGGTTTGAGCACACCATGACGCTGACTGCGCTGCGTCAGCGGCTAGGCGAGGTCGATGTGTTAGTCAGTACACTGCCCGCAACAACGGAGACGGCCCGATGCGTGAATGCTGATTTTTGGCAATACGCACAAGACCTCTTGTTTATTAATGTCGGTCGCGGCGCAACGGTCGATGAATCTGCGCTCATTAAGGCCCTGGACGAGAAAAAACTGCGCTTGGCCGTATTGGACGTGATGCAACAAGAACCGTTACCTCAAGCGCATCCTTTTTGGGTGCATCCTCGTGTTCACATTACCCCACATATTGCTGCCGTTAGTTTTCCCGAACAAGTTTTTGACCTTTTTGCAGACAATTATCGCCGTTGGCATGCCGGTAAGCCGCTGGCTCATCAGGTCAATTTTAACAAAGGGTATTAAATGGTTTTCTCCGATTTAGAGACCGCCTTAGTAACCGCTCGTGAGTGCCACTTATGCCAACACTGGCTGGCGAACGGCCCCCACCCAATTATCCAAGCGAGTACAGATTCTAGAGTGCTGATTATCGGTCAAGCGCCAGGGCGACGGGTGCATGAAAGTGGTCTGCCGTTTAACGACCCTAGTGGCGATCGCCTGCGTGAATGGCTGGGGGTCACACGTGAGCAGTTTTACCAGCCAGATTTATTTGCCATCATGCCCATGGGCTTTTGTTATCCCGGCAAAAGTAAATCGGGCGATCTGCCGCCGGCGCGTATCTGCGCCCCCGTGTGGCATCAGGCAATCAAAGCACATCTCCCTAACGTTGCGGTGACCTTGCTGATTGGTCAATATGCTCAGCAGTACTACTTAGCCAACAAGCCTAAGACACTGACCGAGACCGTCAAGCAATGGCAACAGTGGGCGCCTCATGCCTTTTCGCTGCCTCATCCTTCTCCCAGAAACACACGTTGGCTACGCCGCAATCCGTGGTTTGAAGAGCAGGTAGTGCCCGCAATGCGACACCGAGTTCAGCAGGCTTTACGAGACGCTCCCCGTTGTAAGGGTCGCCTAAAATAAAAAAACGCTCGCCGATTGGCGAGCGTGATCGTTAGCGATGATAAGGCTTAGATAATTCATGTACCGCATCAATAAAGACGCCTGCATTCTCAGGTGGGACATCCAAGTGAATGCCATGGCCGAGGTTAAACACATGGCCAGTCCCTTCACCGAAACCTTCCAAAATCGTCGAGACTTCTTGGCGAATGCGCTCAGGGCTGGCATATAACATCGACGGATCCATATTACCTTGTAGAGCAACATTGTCGCCAATCCGTGCTTTGGCATCAGCCATGTTAATGGTCCAATCAAGCCCAACACCATCACACCCGGTCGCGGCAATGCGTTCCAACCACATACCCGCATTTTTAGTAAACAAGGTCACTGGCACGCGGCGCCCGTCATGGTCTCGGATCAGACCGTCGACAATTTTCTGCATATACTGCAAAGAGAAGTCATTATAATCGCGCGGCGTTAGCACGCCACCCCAGGTATCAAAGACCATGACAGATTGCGCACCCGCCTTAATCTGCGCGTTTAGATAACTAATCACACTGTCGGCGAGCTTGTCGAGTAAGGCGTGTAACGTCTGCGGCTCGGCATACATCATCTTTTTGATCTTGGTAAAGGCTTTAGAGGTGCCACCTTCTACCATGTAAGTTGCCAGTGTCCATGGACTGCCAGAGAAGCCAATCAAGGGAACTTCACCCGCCAGTTCTTTGCGGATAGTACGCACCGCATTCATCACGTATTGCAATTCCCCCTCAGGGTCAGGCATACCGATTTTATCGACATCCGCTTTACAGGTGATGGGACGAGAAAACTTGGGGCCTTCTCCCGTTTCAAAGTATAGCCCTAATCCCATTGCATCAGGAATAGTGAGAATATCTGAAAATAAGATAGCGGCATCCAAATCAAAGCGACGCAACGGCTGCATGGTCACTTCACAGGCCAATTCAGCATTTTTACACAACGACAAAAAGTCACCCGCCTGCGCACGTAATTCTCGATATTCAGGAAGGTAGCGACCCGCTTGGCGCATCATCCACACGGGCGTGCAATCTACCGGTTGCTTATAAAGGGCGCGTAAATAACGATCGTTTTTCAATTCGGTCATTGTGTTTAAACCTGTGTGCGAAAAGTGGCCGCCATTGTATCACTGTAAAATGGCAACAAAAGCGAAGCTTTGTTAACAGGATCATAAAACGGCCACCCAAGGACCACGAACGATTGCTGGTGATTTAACCGCATGGTAAAACCATTCTATAACGACAATAGATCTACAAAAGATAATAGATCTACAAAAGACATAGGTCTACAAAAGACAACATGTTCGCATCTTACCCCGGCTCCCCTACGGCCGGGTTTTTTTATGCCTGCGTCAAGGTGCAGCTGGCCTCAATCAAGCGTCGAGCAATCGTTCCTGTTGGTGCGACTAACGGTAACTGGTCCATATCAAACCATTGTGCATCGGTGAGCTCCTCATAGTCGGGGTTTAGATCCCCTCCGGCATAATCGGCGAGAAACCCCATCATCACATTAGAAGGAAACGCCCAAGGCTGACTTTCCATGTAACGAATATTGGTTATCGATAGGCCCGTTTCTTCTTTCACCTCACGCGCCACACATTGCTCGAGCGTTTCGCCAGGCTCAACAAACCCCGCAATCACGGTATACATGCCCGTTTTATGACGAGGGTGCTGAGCAAGCAACAAACGTTTACCATCGCGCACGGCAACAATCACACACGGCGATACGCGTGGATAATCATGACGCTGGCAGCTTGAGCACCACATCGCTACCGCCTGCGCGTTAAATTCCGTACGCTGACCACAGCAACCACAAAATGCTTGCTGATGGCGCATATGATCGAGCTGGATGACCCGCCCGACTAACGCAAATAAGTCCGCTGACAGATAGGGGAGTAAGTCCCGAAAGTCTGCCATCTCGTCATCGGGAAGCATGACGTTACAATTAAATATCCCCACCACCGGTGTCTGCTGATAGTTACCGACAGTCACTGTATCACCACCAGCAAACGGCAGCTGCGACAAGGGCATACATGGCAATTGACCACCTGGCAGCCAAAGTTTGCTCTTGCTAACTACACATACATAGACGGCTTTTTGATTCTGAGACATGGTCACTTCCTTAGCCTTGCAGCTACACTTGAATACTGGCAATCTAGTTTCATAACGTGATGCAAAGGATTGAGCAGCCCGTTAATTTTCAGCCGGCCTTATATAGTGCCATTCATTCGCTGATCGATCACGAGGACACCGATCATGCTGAGAAAACTTGAACGTACCAAAGCCCAATGGAGCGGTTACGACGAGGTTATTGATTACTGGCTTGAGTTACGCCGCCAATTATTGGTGGAGTATTACAATGTGGCTGGCGTGGCCGCCAAAAAAAAACAATCGCTGCCAACAAAAGCAGAACTCGATAATTTCTGTGATCATCTTGTCGACTATATCTCGACCGGCCACTTCAAGATCTACAACATGGTCATGGAGCGTTGGCAGTCAACAGGGTTCGCGGCGACGAAAGAGACCGATAACCTTTATTATCGCATCGTTGATACGACAGACCCTCTGTTAGACTTTAATGATAAATTCAGTGCGGTAGACTTGGACGACGAAGATTATGACGCCACCGATTTTGACCAAGATATGTCTGCGATTGGTGAGTGGCTTGAGCAACGTTTTGAGTTGGAAGATACTTTAATTCGATTGATTGCTGACAGTCTGGCTCACCCGCCGGGCGCCTAAAACGCATCACCTAATATCAATAGAAACGCCGCCTCTTGAGATGCGGCGTTTTTTGTGCGCTGAATGAACACAAAAACAAAAGGCATCTCCGAAGAGATGCCTTTTTATTCGACTTAGCTTATCGCGCTAATTATTTCACTCGCTTAGCTATCGTCGTTCAAGCCCGCATTAAGCAACGCCGCTAGGTCTTGTGATGCTTGCTCTGCATCGACCTGGGGAGCGACTGGCTGCTCTGGCTCTGCACGCTTAGCTTGACGGTCTTTGTGATACGCGAAGCCAGTACCGGCTGGGATCAGACGACCCACGATCACGTTTTCTTTCAGACCGCGCAAGTCATCACGCTTACCTGCCACCGCGGCTTCTGTCAGCACACGCGTGGTTTCTTGGAACGAAGCCGCTGAGATAAAGGACTCAGTCGCCAACGATGCTTTGGTAATACCCAAGAGATCACGGCCAAATGTAGCTGGCTGCTTACCTTCGATTTCAAGATCACGGTTAGCAATCATGACACGAGAGTATTCAACCTGCTCGCCTTCCAAGAACTCAGTATCACCTGCAGACTTGATCGTCACCTTACGCAGCATCTGACGAACAATCGTCTCAATGTGCTTATCGTTGATCTTAACGCCTTGCAGACGGTAAACGTCTTGTACTTCGTTGGTGATGTATTCCGCCACCGCATGGATACCACGCAGACGTAGGATGTCGTGTGGTGATTCTGGACCATCTGCGATCACATCACCTTTCTCGACTTTTTCACCTTCGAAGACGTTGAGCTGACGCCACTTTGGAATCATCTCTTCGTACGCTTTACCTTCTTCTGGTGTGATAACCAGACGACGCTTGCCTTTGGTTTCTTTACCAAAGGACACCGTACCGGTGATCTCTGCCAGAATCGCTGGCTCTTTCGGCTTACGCGCTTCAAACAGGTCAGCAACGCGAGGCAGACCACCGGTGATATCCTTGGTACCGCCGCTTTCTTGCGGGATACGCGCTAGGGTGTCACCAATGCCAACACTCGCACCGTCATCTAGTTGCACGATGGCTTTACCTGGCAAGAAGTATTGAACCGGCATATCAGTACCCGGCACCATCACATCATTACCTTGCGCATCCACCAGCTTCACCGCAGGACGCTTGTCTTTACCGGATGTTGGACGCTCTGAGGCATCCATGACCACGATAGAAGACAGACCCGTTAGCTCGTCAGTTTGACGTTGCATGGTCGCGCCATCAATCATATCCACGAAGCGAAGGCTACCTTCTACCTCAGTGATGATTGGCATGGTGTGTGGGTCCCAGTTAGCGACTACGTCACCGGCTGCCACGGCTTCGCCGTCTTGCTTGCCAAGGATTGCACCATAAGGCACTTTGTAGCTTTCTTTGGTACGGCCAAACTCATCAACAATGGTCATTTCTGTCGCACGCGAGGTAATCACGAGCTTACCGTCGCTGTTGGTAACAGATTTAGCATTGTGCAGGTGCATAGAACCTTTGTTCTTCACCTGGATGTTGTTTTCTGCCGCTGCACGCGATGCTGCACCACCGATGTGGAACGTACGCATGGTCAGCTGTGTACCAGGCTCACCGATAGACTGTGCTGCGATAACACCGACAGACTCACCGTGATTAACCAGGTGACCACGTGCCAGGTCACGACCATAACAGTTGGCACAACAACCAAAGTCGGTTTCACAGGTTACAACAGAACGCACTTTCACTTTATCGACGGAATGATGCTCAAGAATGTCACACCATTTTTCGTCCAACAGCGTGTTGCGTGGTGCCAGGACTTCTTCCGAGCCAGGCTTGAGCACATCTTCTGCCACAACACGGCCTAGAACACGCTCACGCAGGGCTTCTTTAACGTCACCACCTTCGATAACCGCCATCATGTGGATACCGCCTTGGGTGCCACAATCGGTTTCGGTCACAACCACGTCTTGCGCGACATCGACCAGGCGACGCGTCAGATAACCTGAGTTCGCGGTCTTCAGTGCCGTATCCGCCAGACCCTTACGGGCACCGTGCGTTGAAATAAAGTACTGAAGTACGTTCAGACCTTCACGGAAGTTCGCCGTGATTGGCGTTTCGATGATGGAGCCATCCGGCTTCGCCATCAGACCACGCATACCCGCTAGCTGACGGATCTGCGCGGCAGAACCACGTGCACCTGAGTCAGCCATCATGTAGACGCTGTTAAACGATGTTTGCGTTTCTTCTTCGCCATCACGGTTAATCACTGTCTCGGTAGACAGGTTATCCATCATCGCTTTGGCAACTTGTTCGTTCGCGGCCGCCCAGATATCGATCACTTTGTTATAGCGCTCGCCGGCCGTCACTAGGCCTGACTGGAACTGCTCTTGAATTTCCGCGACTTCAGCTTCAGCAGCTTCGATCAAGTCGTACTTCGCTTGTGGGATCACCATGTCGTCGATACCGACAGACGTGCCCGACAGCGCTGAATACGCAAAACCTGTGTACATAATTTGGTCAGCGAAGATAACGGTATCTTTCAGACCCAGCTTGCGGTAGCAGGTGTTTAGCAAGTTAGAAATTTGCTTTTTACCTAATGGCTGGTTCACCAAGTCATACGGCAAGCCGTCAGGAACAATGGTCCACAGCATGGCGCGGCCCACGGTGGTATCCACCAAGGACACTTTTTCCGTGCGTGTACCCATCTCATCGATGTCGATTTGCTTGATACGTACTTTTACACGGCTGTGCAGTTCAGCATGACCGGTACGGTATACTTTTTCTGCTTCACCTGGACCAGCCAGGTACATGCCTTCGCCTTTGCCGTTGACCTTTTCACGGGTCATATAATAGAGACCCAATACCACGTCCTGCGACGGAACGATGATAGGGTCACCAGACGCTGGCGACAGAATGTTGTTGGTTGACATCATCAACGCACGCGCTTCCAGCTGAGCTTCCAGCGTTAGCGGCACGTGAACAGCCATTTGGTCACCATCGAAGTCAGCGTTATACGCCGCACACACCAACGGGTGCAG
Source organism: Salinivibrio sp. MA427 (assembly GCF_001996115.1). Lineage (NCBI taxonomy): Bacteria > Pseudomonadati > Pseudomonadota > Gammaproteobacteria > Vibrionales > Vibrionaceae > Salinivibrio > Salinivibrio sp. MA427. Next base: position 15,669 of record NZ_MUFH01000014.1, on the reverse strand, counting down.
CTGGATCGCTTTACCTTCGATAAGCACAGGTTCAAACGCTTGGATACCCAAACGGTGAAGTGTTGGTGCACGGTTAAGCATCACTGGGTGTTCACGGATGACATCATCCAAGATATCCCATACGACCGCTTCTTCGCGCTCAACCATCTTCTTAGCGGCTTTGATAGTAGTCGCTAGACCACGAGTCTCAAGCTTGCCGTAGATAAACGGTTTAAACAGCTCTAGTGCCATTTTCTTTGGCAGGCCACACTGATGCAGACGCAAGTATGGACCCACGGTAATCACCGAACGGCCAGAGTAATCAACACGTTTACCCAGCAGGTTCTGACGGAAACGCCCCTGCTTACCTTTGATCATGTCGGCCAGTGATTTCAGCGGACGCTTGTTCGAGCCGGTAATGGCACGACCACGACGGCCGTTATCCAGCATGGCATCGACAGACTCTTGCAGCATACGCTTTTCGTTACGCACGATGATATCTGGCGCAGCAAGATCAAGTAGACGCTTCAAGCGGTTGTTACGGTTAATCACACGGCGGTACAGGTCGTTGAGATCCGAGGTCGCAAAACGACCACCATCCAACGGGACCAATGGACGCAGATCGGGCGGCAACACAGGCAGCACGGTCAAAATCATCCACTCAGGGTTGTTACCTGATTGTAAGAAGGACTCAACCAGCTTCAAACGCTTGGTGATCTTCTTACGCTTGGTCTCAGAGTTCGTCTCTTCGAGCTGTTCACGCATTTGCTCTGTCTCAACCGACAGATCCATGTTCGCTAGCAGTGCTTTGACTGCTTCTGCGCCCATGCGCGCGTCAAATTCGTCGCCCCACTCTTCGAGTGCGTCTAAATATTGTTCTTCAGACATCATCTGACCGCGCTCTAGGCTGGTCATGCCTGGTTCAATAACAATATACGACTCAAAGTAAAGCACACGTTCGATGTCACGCAGTGGCATGTCCATCAACAAGCCGATGCGCGATGGCAGCGACTTCAGGAACCAAATGTGGGCAACAGGAGAAGCAAGCTCAATGTGACCCATGCGCTCACGGCGCACTTTGGTCTGAGTGACTTCAACGCCACATTTTTCACAAATGACGCCGCGGTGCTTGAGGCGCTTATACTTACCACAAAGACACTCATAGTCTTTGACCGGGCCAAAGATACGTGCACAGAACAAACCGTCACGTTCAGGCTTAAAGGTACGGTAGTTGATGGTTTCTGGCTTTTTCACTTCACCAAACGACCATGAACGAATCATGTCCGGTGAGGCAAGACCGATTTTGATCGAGTCAAATTCTTCGGTCTTATGTTGTGCTTTCAGAAACTTAAGTAAGTCTTTCACAATCGGCTCCTGTGAGGAGTTGACCCATAAAGGCGCTGACAGGCAGCGCCTTCATATTCTTACCGGAGAGAGTAGCTCGAGGCTTACTCGTCTTCCAGCTCGATGTTGATACCCAACGAGCGGATTTCTTTCAGCAATACGTTGAAAGATTCCGGCATGCCCGGCTCCATACGATGGTCGCCATCTACGATGTTTTTATACATCTTAGTACGGCCATTAACGTCATCCGACTTCACGGTGAGCATTTCTTGTAGGGTATAGGCAGCACCGTATGCTTCCAGAGCCCAAACTTCCATCTCACCGAAGCGCTGACCACCGAACTGTGCCTTACCACCCAACGGTTGCTGCGTCACCAAGCTGTAAGAACCGGTTGAACGGGCGTGCATCTTGTCGTCAACCAAGTGGTTCAGTTTCAGCATGTACATGTAACCCACGGTTACCGGACGCTCAAACTTCTCACCAGTGCGGCCATCGTACAGGTCAAGCTGACCAGACTCAGGCAGATCACCCAATTTCAGTAGTTCTTTAACAATTGGTTCAGGCGCACCGTCAAAGACAGGAGACGCTGTCGGCAGACCATCACGCAGGTTTCCGATTAAGGTGCGTACTTCTTCGTCAGTCAGTTGGCCAATGTCCACTTTCTGACGGGTATCACCGAGATCGTAAACCTTCTGCAAGAACTCACGGAATTTCGCTAGTTCTTGCTGCTCTTTGAGCATGCGGTTGATCTTGTCACCAATCCCTTTCGCTGCCAGACCCAAGTGTGTTTCTAGGATCTGACCGATGTTCATACGCGAAGGTACACCCAACGGGTTCAGCACTAAGTCGACGGGTTCACCAGATTCGTCGTAAGGCATATCTTCGATCGGGTTGATCTTCGAGATAACACCTTTGTTACCGTGACGACCAGCCATTTTATCACCTGGCTGGATGCGACGTTTAACCGCAAGGTACACTTTAACGATCTTCAACACGCCTGGCGCAAGGTCATCACCTTGGGTGATCTTGCGACGTTTGGTGTCAAATTTCTTGTCAAAGTCAGCTTTGATTTCGTCGTACTGCTCGGCAAGCTGCTCTAGCTGCGTTTGCTGGGCTTCGTCGTCTAGTGTCTGCGTCAACATGGTCTGACGATCCATGTTGGCTAATTGACTATCAGTGTAACCGGCTTGAGAAAGCAGTGTGCGAACACGTGCCATCAGACCACCTTCAAGGATAGAGAACTCCTCGGTTAGGTCTTTTTTGGCTTCTTTCAGCTGCATTTCTTCGATTTCGAGTGCACGTTTGTCTTTTTCAACGCCATCGCGAGTAAAGACTTGCACATCGATAACCGTACCAGATACACCATTAGGAACACGCAATGATGAATCTTTTACGTCAGAGGCTTTTTCGCCAAAGATTGCTCGTAGTAGCTTCTCCTCTGGCGTCAGTTGTGTTTCGCCTTTTGGCGTCACTTTACCGACCATGATATCGCCGCCTTTGACTTCGGCCCCGATATACACAACCCCAGATTCATCCAGCTTAGACAGTGCCGCTTCACCCACGTTTGGAATATCCGCGGTAATTTCTTCACTGCCCAGCTTGGTATCACGCGCCACACAAGAAAGCTCTTGAATGTGRATAGTGGTTAAACGRTCTTCCTGMGCKACRCGCTCRGAAATAAGGATGGAATCCTCAAAGTTATAACCGTTCCACGGCATAAACGCGATRCGCATGTTCTGRCCGAGTGCTAGCTCRCCCAARTCRGTYGATGGKCCGTCAGCCARKACGTCACCTTTGGCGACTTCATGGCCTGGCATCACAGTTGGACGCTGGTTAATACAGGTGTTCTGGTTTGAACGTGTGTATTTCACCAAGCTGTAGATGTCGATACCCGCTTCGCCTGATACCAGCTCATCTTCATTCACTTTCACTACGATACGTGATGCGTCGACCGACTGAATGGTACCACCGCGTTTCGCTACCGCTGTCACACCCGAGTCAACCGCCACATTACGCTCGATACCTGTTCCCACGAGCGGCTTTTGCGCGCGCAGTGTCGGCACTGCCTGACGTTGCATGTTCGCGCCCATCAAGGCACGGTTAGCATCATCATGCTCAAGGAACGGGATCAGTGAGGCTGCCACCGATACGACCTGGTTGGTCGCAACGTCCATGTACTGGACATGATCACGTGGGTGCAAGCCTGACTCACCGGTTTCACGCGCGGTGATCAGTTCATCAGTGAAGGAGCCATCTTCGTTCAACGCAGCGTTCGCCTGCGCAATCACGTAGTGACCTTCTTCGATCGCTGACAAATAATCAATTTGATCGGTCACTTTACCGTCAACAACTTTACGGTAAGGTGTTTCTAGGAAGCCGTAGCCATTACAACGTGCAAAGGCAGACAGTGAGTTAATCAGACCGATGTTCGGTCCTTCCGGTGTTTCAATCGGACACAGACGACCGTAGTGGGTGGCATGAACGTCACGCACTTCGAAACCTGCACGCTCACGCGTCAGACCGCCTGGACCCAATGCAGAAATACGACGTTTGTGCGTCACTTCTGACAACGGGTTATTTTGGTCCATAAACTGTGACAGCTGTGAAGAGCCAAAGAACTCTTTAACTGCCGCAGAGATAGGCTTAGCGTTAATTAAGTCTTGTGGCATCACACTGTCGAGATCGCCCAAGCTCAAACGCTCTTTTACTGCACGCTCTACACGTACTAGACCTACACGGAACTGGTTTTCTGCCATTTCGCCCACAGAGCGAATACGGCGGTTACCCAGGTGATCAATGTCATCAACTTCACCAATACCATTTCGGATATGGATGAGTTTACGCATCACCTCGATAATGTCTTCTTTGCTCAGAACGCCTGGGCCAGTCAGATCATCACGACCCAGAGAGCTGTTAAACTTCATACGACCCACAGATGATAGGTCGTAGCGATCGTCTGAGAAGAACAGACTTTCGAACAGTTGCTCTGCCGCTTCACGCGTTGGTGGCTCACCAGGACGCATCATGCGGTAAATTTCAACTAACGCCGTCAAGCGATCCGTTGTATTGTCGATACGCAGGGTATCTGACATGTACGGGCCGTGATCCAGGTCATTAGTGAACAGGGTTTCGATACGTTTGTGACCTGCTTGCGACAACTGCGCCAGTGTCTCCAGACTTAACTCTTGGTTAGCCGAGACAATCACTTCGCCAGTTTCCTGGTTGATATATTCACGTGCAGAAATCTTGCCCGCAATATACTCCACCGGCACTTCGATGTGATCAACGTTATCTTTCGTCAACTGACGGATATGACGCGCGGTAATTCGACGGCCTTGCTCAACGTAAACTTTACCGTCGGCTTCAATGTCGAAATTTGCCGTTTCGCCACGTAGACGATCAGGCACCAACTCCATCACCAGAGATTTGCCCTTCACTTCGAAAACGACTTTTTCGAAGAATAGATCCAAGATCTCTTCAGTTGTGTATTCCAGCGCACGCAGAATAATAGAAGCCGGCAGCTTACGACGACGATCGATACGAACGTATACGATATCCTTAGGATCAAATTCGAAATCCAACCATGAACCACGGTATGGGATCACGCGTGCGTTATATAGCACTTTTCCTGAGGAGTGGGTTTTACCCTTATCGCTGTCGAAAAAGACGCCCGGACTACGGTGCAGCTGGGATACGATAACCCTCTCAGTACCATTGATGACAAAGGTACCATTTTCAGTCATGAGCGGAATTTCGCCCATATAGACTTCTTGTTCTTTGATGTCTTTTACGGTACCAGCCGGGGCTTCCTTATCAAACATCACCAAGCGCAGTTTCACGCGCAGTGGGGCCGAATAGGTTACGCCACGAATTTGGCATTCTTTGACATCGAAAACTGGCTCACCGAGACGATAGCTAACGTATTGCAGCTCGGAATTGCCGTTGTAGCTCTGAATTGGAAAAACAGAGCGAAAGGCAGCTTCAAGACCGTATTGCCCTTCTGGATCCTGCTCGATAAAGTTCTTAAAAGATTCAAGCTGGATCGACAGCAAGTATGGCACGTCCAGAACTTGAGGACGCTTACCAAAATCCTTACGGATACGCTTTTTCTCGGTATAAGAGTAAACCATAGGGTTCCTCAGCTCGCTGATAAGTGACCCAAACTGTCCGATAAAACAAGGACAGTGACTAAACAACCACCGTTTAGTGTAGGAAAATCAAAGCGCGTGCTTTGATCTTTTTTGCATGGTCAGCAGTGATAAAACGGGGTGGAAATTTCACTACTGCCCTACAGCGCAAAAAGGCCGGTGGCTTTCTAGCCACCAGCCAATGCCCTTTCAGGCTAGGAAATTAAGTATAAATTACTTAACTTCAACAGAAGCACCAGCTTCTTCTAGCTGAGCTTTAAGCGCTTCAGCTTCTTCTTTCTCAACACCTTCTTTCAGAGGTGCTGGCGCGCCGTCAACAAGCGCTTTCGCTTCTTTCAGGCCTAGACCAGTTGCGCCACGTACCGCTTTGATTACTGATACTTTGTTCGCACCAGCTTCTTTCAGGATAACGTCAAATTCGGTTTGCTCTTCAGCCGCTGCGCCTTCGCCAGCACCACCAGCAACAACTGCTGCTGCAGCTGATACGCCGAATTTTTCTTCCATAGCTTCGATAAGCTCAACAACTTGCATTACAGACATGTCTGCAATTGCGTCTAGGATTTGCTCGTTAGTGATAGACATAACAATTCTCTTTAAAGTCAACAATAAAAGGATTAAGCAACCAGATTAAGCGGGCAATTAGGCCGCGTCTTTTTGGTCGCGAACAGCGGCGATAGTACGAACCAGCTTGCCGGCAGAAGCTTCTTTCAAGCCCATCATTAGGCGTGCAATTGCTTCGTCGTACGTTGGCAGTGTCGCCAATACCTCTGGGTCAGTGATCACGCCTTCGAATGCAGCAGATTTAACCTCAAACTCGTTGTTTTCTTTAGCGAAGTCTTTAAAAAGACGCGCAGCAGCACCTGGGTGCTCGTTAGAAAACGCAATCAGAGTTGGGCCAACAAAAGTGTCTTTCAGACACTCGTAGTCTGTGCCTTCAACTGCACGGCGAGCCAGTGTATTACGAACAACTTTCATGAAAACGCCCGCTTCACGCGCTTGTTTACGTAGAGAAGTCATCGCATCCACGGTTACACCGCGAGAATCAGCAACTACTGCAGACAGGGCACCACTGGCAGCTTCGTTGACTTCAGCAACAATTGCTTTTTTGTCTTGAAGGTTTAAAGCCATTTGGATTTGCTCCTGGATTGTTTAACACCACTCCCCACATAGCGTAGAGAGAGCTTTTACGGTGCAGATCCAAGAAAGACGAAAATCTATCATGTTCTGGCACCGTCTACGTAGGAGAGATTAAGTTCGCTATGAACACCTACGGTCTTGGACGAAGTTTGCCGCAGCAAACTCAGCCATAAAATTGCCAAGCGAGAGAGTATAAACTACTCGCTCGCTTGTCGCAATTAGTTAACGCTTGCGTCCAAAGAGTTCTGGTCTAATGAAACACCAGCACCCATAGTGGTCGACAGGCTAACTTTCTTAATGAAAGTACCTTTTGCTGAAGTTGGCTTCGCCTTCTTCAGTGCAACCAACAGCGCTTCAAGGTTCTCTTTTAGGCTGTCAGCGTCAAAGTCTACTTTACCGATAGTAGTATGAACGATACCGTTCTTATCGTTACGATAACGAACCTGACCTGCTTTCGCGTTCTTAACCGCTTCAGCAACGTTAGGAGTTACAGTACCTACTTTCGGGTTTGGCATCAGGCCGCGTGGACCTAGGATAGTACCTAGCTGGCCAACAACGCGCATTGCGTCTGGTGAAGCGACGACAACGTCAAAGTTCATTTCGCCTTTCTTCACTTGCTCAGCAAGATCTTCCATACCCACGATATCTGCACCCGCTTCTTTCGCAGCGTCTGCATTCGCACCTTGGGTGAATACTGCAACACGGATATCACGGCCAGTACCGTTCGGCAGTACAGTTGCACCACGAACGTTTTGGTCTGATTTACGTGCATCGATGCCAAGGTTGACAGAAACATCAACACTTTCAACAAATTTTGCAGTCGCCAGTTCCTTAAGTAGAGCAACGGCTTCGTTGATGTCGTACTCTTTGGTCACATCAACTTTTTCGCGGATTACGCGCATGCGCTTAGTCATTTTAGCCATTGTCTTAACCCTCTACGTTCAGGCCCATTGAACGGGCAGTACCCGCAATGGAGCGTTTCATCGCTTCGACGTCCGCACCCGTCATGTCTGCCGCTTTGGTTTCTGCGATCTCTTGGATCTGAGCGTCAGTAACGGTACCCACTTTTTCAGTGTTCGGACGACCTGAACCAGACTTAACACCGGCTGCTTTCTTAAGCAGAATCGCCGCTGGTGGGGTCTTGGTTACGAAGGTGAAAGAACGGTCACTATATACAGTGATAACAACAGGAGTTGGTAGACCTTTCTCGATAGATTCAGTCTTCGCGTTAAACGCTTTACAGAACTCCATGATGTTCACACCGTGTTGACCTAGAGCAGGACCAACCGGTGGCGATGGGTTAGCTGCACCCGCTGCAACCTGCAGCTTGATGTAAGCTTGTACTTTCTTAGCCATTATTCAATTACCTAATTTTGGGTACTAACGTCTATCTTGCGACAGACTTCCCGTTTAACAAAAGGGCGCGWAATTATAGTCAAATTTCGCGCCCTTGCCAACCGTTAGCGGTGCTTTTTTGATCAGGTTTTTTCTACCTGGCCAAATTCAAGCTCTACCGGTGTTGCACGGCCGAAGATAGACACTGAAACTTTAAGGCGGTTTTTATCGTAGTCGACTTGTTCAACCACGCCGTTAAAGTCTGCAAATGGGCCTTCAGTAACGCGTACCACTTCACCTGCTTCAAATACGGTTTTATGCACCGGAGACTCGCTCGCTTTTTCAAGGCGATTGAGGATAGAGTCCGCTTCTTTATCAGAAATTGGAGCTGGGCGATCAGAGGTGCCGCCGATAAAGCCCATCACACGTGGCACACCACGTACTAGGTGCCACGACTCATCGTTCATCACCATTTGGACGAGCACATAACCTGGGAAGAATTTACGTTCGCTTTTACGACGTTGACCTTGGCGCATTTCAACCACTTCTTCGGTTGGCACCAATACTTCCCCGAAATAGTCTTCCATTTCGTGCATCTTGATATGTTCGCGCAATGATTGCGCCACACGGCTTTCAAAACCAGAGAAAGCCTGAACCACATACCAACGTTTTTTGGGAGCTTCGCTCATGTACTTTTACCTCACACGCCAGTGATTAGGCGGACTAGACGGACCATGATTCCGTCAACGCCCCACAAGATGAGCGCCATAACAACAGTAACAGCCAGAACGATGAGAGAGGTTTGCAAAGTCTCTTGGCGCGTAGGCCAAATGACTTTACGCACTTCCATACGCGATTCGCGTGCAAACGTGATCGCAGCTTTTCCTTTCATCGTGAGTGCAGCCACACCGCCAGCAGCGGCAACCAGCACCACTACAGCAGCAGCTCGCACTACTACAGACACATCACTGTACAGGCTATTCCCTACCACGGCTGCGGCCAATAGGACAAAAACAACACCCCACTTGAGGATGTCCATCGAACCGGATTGGGTCTCAGCGTTCGCTTTCATACATTCTACCTGTAACAAGTCTACATAGACGGCAGTGCCTATAACAGCATACGGTCAGTATTCTGCAAGGCACGTGGTGATCTTATCTCTCGTTAGAGGGTGATACGATCACTAAAGTCCGCGCTGACCGACCACGAGTGGCGAAAATTACGCCAATAGGAGTGTCAAACGCAGAAAAAGGGCATCAAATGATGCCCTTTTTACTAGTGTGTCGTCAAATCATTATTCAACGATGTTGGCAACAACACCAGCGCCTACAGTACGGCCACCTTCACGGATAGCGAAACGTAGGCCTTCGTCCATCGCGATTGGGGCGATAAGCGTTACAACCATCTTAATGTTGTCACCAGGCATAACCATCTCAACGCCTTCTGGCAGTTCGATAGTACCGGTCACGTCAGTTGTACGGAAGTAGAACTGTGGACGATAACCTTTGAAGAACGGCGTATGACGGCCGCCTTCGTCTTTACCTAGTACGTATACTTCTGATTCGAACTTGGTGTGCGGAGTGATTGAACCAGGCTTCGCCAGTACTTGACCACGCTCAACTTCGTCACGCTTAGTACCACGCAGAAGAACACCAACGTTCTCACCCGCACGGCCTTCGTCTAGAAGCTTACGGAACATTTCAACACCAGTACAAGTGGTCTTGGTGGTGTCTTTCATRCCTACGATTTCAACGTCGTCACCCACGGTGATGATGCCTTGCTCAACACGACCRGTTACAACAGTACCACGGCCTTGGATTGAGAATACGTCTTCGATTGGTAGGATGAACGGCTTGTCGATCGCACGCTCTGGCTCTGGGATGTAAGAATCCAGGGCTTCAGCAAGTTCAACAATCTTCTGCTCCCACTGCTCTTCACCGTTCAATGCACCMAGTGCAGAACCTTGAATYACTGGGCAGTCGTCACCTGGGAAGTCATACTCTGAAAGTAGCTCACGRACTTCCATTTCAACCAGCTCAAGCAGCTCTTCGTCATCAACCATGTCACATTTGTTCATGAACACGAKGATGTTTGGAATACCAACCTGACGRCCWAGTAGGATGTGCTCACGGGTCTGTGGCATTGGGCCATCAGTTGCTGCAACAACCAGGATACCACCGTCCATTTGCGCMGCACCGGTGATCATGGAGACGTTGCGATGGTGATACCACGATCACGCTCTTCTGGTGCGTTATCGATTGACGCGAAATCACGCGCAGCACCGCCGTATACTTTTGCAAGTACAGTACAGATAGCTGCAGTCAGCGTAGTTTTACCATGGTCAACGTGGCCAATAGTACCAACGTTAACGTGCGTTTTCGTACGTTCAAATTTTTCTTTAGACATGACAGTCCCTCTAAGCACGGTATTTCGGTGGCATTACGACCACACAACCAACAATCAGGTTTGTTGAGTATACATCAAACGGCTTGAAGTTACCTTGGAGAGGATGGTGCTGATAGGCAGATTTGAACTGCCGACCTCACCCTTACCAAGGGTGCGCTCTACCGACTGAGCTATATCAGCACTCTAAAAAGAGTGGAGCGGGCAGCGGGAATCGAACCCGCATCATCAGCTTGGAAGGCTGAGGTAATAGCCATTATACGATGCCCGCAATCGTTACTCGTAGAGCTATTCAAACAATTTGAAATTGGTGGTGGAAGAAGGATTCGAACCTTCGAAGGCTGAGCCGTCAGATTTACAGTCTGATCCCTTTGACCACTCGGGAATTCCACCTAAATTTTGGTGCCGGCTGCCGGARTCGAACTGGCGACCTACTGATTACAAGTCAGTTGCTCTACCAACTGAGCTAAGCCGGCGACAAGTGCTGCGCATTCTATGCCATGGATTTGAGGGGTGCAATAGGGAATTTTAAAAAAATGGGTGATTTTTGCGTCTTTTGGGTATTTTTTTGTGTGATTGTTGGGAAAGTAACCAGCCAACACCTTGATGACAATAGGCAAGCGCTTTTCCTTCCCGCTGGTTTGCGGTATCGTCACTCTCTTTATTGGCTTAAGGCACATGGATCATGAACGCAACGCTAACGCCTTATTTGTCGTTCGACCGTCAACAATGGGCTGAACTGAGGGATGCAGTGCCCATGACGCTTACCGAAGATGACATTGACCGCTTACGCGGCTTGAATGAACATTTATCAATGGATGAAGTGCGCGATGTCTATCTACCGTTGTCGCGCTTACTCAATCTGTATGTTAAAGCGCGTAAAAGCCGAACTGAAGTACTTGATGAGTTTCTTTCTCAGCCCGTGTCAAACCATGTGCCTTACGTTATCGGCATTGCAGGCAGTGTGGCGGTTGGGAAAAGCACGACGGCAAGGCTCCTAAAAGCGCTTCTAACCCGGTGGCCGGATCACCCTAAAGTGGCGTTAGTCACCACTGATGGTTTTTTATATCCAAATGCTGAGCTCGAATCGCGCGGCATCATGCACAAAAAGGGCTTCCCGCAGTCGTATGACATGCGCAAGCTGGTTGAATTTGTCGCTGACGTCAAATCAGGCAAAGACTGTGTCACTGCGCCTGTTTATTCCCACCTTGTCTACGACATTACATCGGATGAGCAAAAAGTCGAAAAGCCCGATATTTTAATATTAGAGGGGCTGAATGTGCTACAAAGTGGCATGGATTATCCACACGACCCGCACCACGTGTTTATTTCTGATTTTCTCGACTTTTCTATTTATGTAGACGCCGAGCCTGACTTACTCAAACACTGGTACATCGAACGCTTTATGAAGTTTCGGCGCGGGGCATTCCTCGATCCACAAGCTTATTTCCACCATTACACGCGCTTGTCCATCGCCTTTTACCTGGCGGTCGCCCATTAATAGCTTAACGGGGCGACCGATAAAATTATCCAGTTGTGGCCAATCAGCCAAAATACTAGCCATACCTTGCTGTTCGTAGGCGATAAGCGATGCCTTGAGACGGTCAATCAAGTTCGCTGCTAACGTATTACGTGCCGGCATCGGTGAACACGCCTGTGCAAGCTTCGCCCAAGGTTGATCAATATTGTCGTTAAGATGGGTCCCCATACCGAGGTTAAGCCCCATACCAATCACTATGTGTGCCGCATCACCCGTTTGCCCGGTCATTTCAACCAAAATACCCGCCAACTTTTTGTCTTGATAATAGAGGTCGTTTGGCCATTTTACTTTGACACCTGTCGCACCCAGATCGTGTAACGCTTTTGTCATTGCTACTCCGACAACAAGGCTGAGCCCCATTGCCGCCGCAGGCCCTGCATCTAATCGCCAATACATGGAGAGGTATAAATTGCTACCAAACGGCGATTGCCATGCACGCCCTCGACGACCACGGCCTTGTTGCTGATACTCGGCCAGGCACACACTACCAGGACTGAGCTGCCCCACTCTTTCCATTAAATGCTGATTGGTTGAGTCTATCACTGGGATCACAGCCAAAGCAGGTATATCGGTATGGGCACTTAACCAAGCTTCATCGAGCAGCTCAATCGGTTGTGATAAGCAATAGCCTTTGCCCTGTACTCGATAAATATCAAGCCCCCAAGATTGGAGAACCTTGATGTGTTTACTGATCGCCGCACGCGTCATACCCAGCGCTTCCCCCAGCATTTCGCCAGAGTGAAACTCACCATCAGATAAACGTGTAATCAAGGCGAGACGTGCCGAATGCGCGCTCTTCATTGTGCCTCCAAGGTTGTTTCACCCTGCTGATCAATCAAGCGCACTTCGTGCTCAAGCCTCACACCAAAACGCGTATAAACGTGCGAGACGACATGCTTAGCTAAACGTATCACATCATCACTGATCGCATTCTCGGCATTGGTAATAACCAGTGCTTGCTCAGGATGAACGCGTGCGCCGCCTTGGCGTTTCCCTTTTAAGCCACATTGATCAATCAGCCACCCCGCTGCGACCTTCTTTTGCCCCAAAGGCGCGGAAAAGAGCGGCACATCAGGGTAAGAAACCTTTAACTTTGCCGCTTGCTCGCTATCAAGCACCGGATTTTTAAAGAAACTTCCAGCGTTACCGCACACAGAAGGATCGGGTAATTTAGCGCGCCGAATCGCACACACAGCATCAAAAATGCCTTTGGGGGTCGCTTGTTGAGAATCCAGTTCAGCTAACGCGCCATACTTGAGTACCGGTTTCCACGCTTTATCCAAGCGAAAGCCAACCTGAGTAATGACCCATCCCTGCATGGCGGGGGTTTTAAAAATCGAATCGCGGTAACCAAACTGACATTCATCGCAAGACAGACGACGTTGATTGCCCGTGTCAGGATGATAGATATCGACGTAAGCGCAACGCTCGGCAAATTCGACACCATAGGCACCAATATTTTGAATCGGTGCCGCCCCCACACAGCCGGGAATTAATGCCAGGTTCTCAAGCCCAGGCATCGCATTATCAATACTCCAGGCAACAAACGCATGCCAAGGTTCACCGGCGCCAACATGTAATAGGTAATGGTCAGCGTGGTTATCGATCGTGATCCCCTTTAGGCGGTTAAGGACCACCACTCCCTCAAAGTCTTGGCAAAAAAGCAGGTTGCTGCCTTCACCAACCACTAACTTCGGTGAGTTGTGATAATCAGACGCTTGCCAAATCTCTTGTAAGTCTTGCACACAATGTGCTTCTACAATCGCTTGGGCGCGCGCGGGCAAACCAAACGTATGATGGGGTGTCAAAGACACATCAGATAACCACTTCATCGTTGCATTACGCTGTTAGAAAACTCATTGATGGGTATACTACCTGTCCTGCTCGTATTGCGCATCTATTAGGCTATGGATAATTATCACATTCACCCGCTAGAGCCCTTGCGGTTCCCACTGGTAGCGCGGTTCTACAAAACACACTATCCTCCCGGAAAACCCAAGAAAGATGAACGTATTTGGGTCATTGATGGCCCGAGTGGACTATGTGGCGCGGTACGCTTCCAGCAACGTCTCGAGTATCAGTTACTCACAGGCATGTTGCTACACCCTGATCTGCGAGGAATAGGTTTAAGTCATCGTTTACTCGACGCAGTGCAAGAAACACTGTGTCAACGTCCTAGCTTTTGCTTAGCTTTCCGTCCACTGACTACCTTGTATGCGCAGCATGGTTTTACGCCTGTCGATCATCACGTATTACCCGATGATCTGGCTGCACGCCTGCACCGTTATTGTCAAAGTGGCAAAGATTTAGTGGCGATGGAATACTCACCCAAAGCGTGACATTAGCAACAAAGCCATTGCGCGGTGATCCGTAGCTTGACGCAATTTCTGGTATCATTCAGGGTTTAGTATCAATGCTCGACTCTGGCCGTCGAACAAAAAGAGGTAATAATGGATTCAGCGAACGCAAACCGGCAGCTTATTGATCGCTTGCCCACCATTGCGCACCAGCCAGAAAATCTCGAAACCTTATTAGACGCGGTCTCATTTAGAGAACGGCTCCTTAGCGAAATAAAAAAAGCAACATCACGTATTTATCTGGTAGCTCTATACTTACAAGACGACGAAGCAGGACGAAGCATTCTGGATGCGCTTTACGAAGCAAAGCAAGCTAACCCTGCCCTCGATATCAAAGTATTAGTCGACTGGCATCGCGCACAGCGAGGGTTAATTGGTGCTGAACAGTCGGACGGTAATGCAGGACTATATCGAGCTTATGCAGAGCGCTACCCACATAAGATAGAGGTCTTGGGTGTGCCAGTTAGAAACCGCGAAGTCTTCGGCGTTTTGCACTTAAAAGGATTCGTATTTGATAACACCGTTATATACAGCGGCGCCAGCTTAAACGATGTCTATTTAGCGCAACATGATAGATACCGTTATGACCGTTATCACGTGCTCGCCAATAAAGTACTCGCCGACACCATGGCAGACTTTATTGTCAACACGTTAATCGCCGACAGTGCCGTCAACTGTCTCACCTCGCCCGACCGCCCCAACAGCAAAGCACTAAAGCCAAACATTCGTGAGTTTCGTGGTCAGCTACAGCAGGCCAGCTATCGATATCAAGATGAGCCGATTAGTGAAGACCAAGTTGGACTTACCCCGATGGTCGGGTTAGGTAAACGGAAAAATAAGCTCAATCGCTATATCTGTCATTTGATTGCCAGTGCCCATGATGAATTAGTCATTTGCACGCCCTATTTTAATCCACCACGCAGTGTCGTTCGCGAAATCCGTCGCGCACTTCGCCGAGGGGTAAGCGTGAGGATTATAGTGGGAGATAAAACCGCGAACGATTTCTACTCACCACCAGAGGCGCCATTTAAGACGATTTCAGCTCTGCCTTATTTGTATGAAGTCAACTTACGCAACTTTGCCCGTCGCAACGAAGCGGCGATTGCAAAACGTCAGTTAAATATCCATATCTGGAAACACGATGACAACAGCTTCCATTTGAAAGGCATTTGGGTCGATCGCCAGTATATGCTGTTAACGGGCAATAACCTCAATCCGCGCGCCTGGAAGCTAGACTTAGAAAACGCCATCTTGATTCATGATAAGCATCAGCAATTAGAGGCGCAGAAGCAGCAAGAGGTAGATACGATCTTGGCTCATACACAGCTGGTTGGCAGTTATAAGCAGATAGAAAAAATGGAGGATTATCCTGCGCCAGTCAAACGCCTACTTAAACGGATAAAGCGGGTTAAGGCCGATCATATAC
>NZ_MUFH01000139.1:0-6488 GCF_001996115.1 Salinivibrio sp. MA427 | reverse complement strand
GTGTAATCACCTGGTGGTAGGTTCGTATATTCGGCAATATGGTTTTCATGTCGGTATGCCCAATCAGATTCGAACCCTTCTAACTGCGTTCGATATTGGATTTGCTCCGGCATGGTATACCCGAGGGCGGCATAGGAAAACAAGATACGGTTGGTCCTCGCTGGTACCTTTCCCGTCGTTTCAGGGTTAATCTCTTTGCTATCGAACCGCACGCTTTGCATGACAATGGGTAAAGGGTGACTCAGTAGTTGGGATAACCGAGTCGGATTAACGCTAGTAACGCCTTTGGCAGTGGCAAAAATAATGTCTCCACGTGATGTTTTGGTTGCCGCAGGGTTTGAGCCACCGTTAGCTTGGCTGTTCAGCATGCCGTCACTTTGATCGTAATGTTCAAAGTCGATACGCGAGCGTGTTTTATCTGCAACTTGATGGGCGTGATCATAATTGATACGCCAGATACCTCGGTTACTGGATAACCAAAAGCTTTGATCATCACCTTTCACAATTTGAAAGAACTTATCAATTGGTAGGCCCTGCGGTCTGCCGACTAAAGCTTGGTGGCCGTCAGCTTGTCGATAGCGCACAATACCGCGATCTGTGGCCATCCAAACGTACCCCGGCTCGTGGAAAAAGCCAAAAACATATTGAGCCTGCTCTTGTGCAGAAAAATCGAGCGTAGTGATTGTCTTTTCTAACAGATAGCTGGCACCGCGTCCGGTGCCAATCCATAGCTTATCGGTGTCATCAAATGCCAGCGACATAATGTAGCTGCCAGGTAACGCACTGTTTTGGCTATGATAGAGAGCCTGTTTTTGATAAGGCACTGATGCTGCGGTTGGTGATTTGCTTTGGTGTTGATCAAACTCGACTAAGCCACGTGGTGTTCCCACCCATAAGACGCCATTACGTTCGACAACTGCTCGTATTTCGCTATCTGGCAATTGGTCATTGATGGTGTTGGCCGCCGTGAGTGAGCCTTGGTGCCAGTAGTAGAGCCCTTTTTGATAAGTCCCTACCCATAGTCCGCCTTGCTGTCGATGTGCGAGACTAAGGACTGAAATATTATCGGCGAGTACGCGTGCGTTGCCCGCTATCGTATTAATCTGACTCAATCCTTCGCTGGAACCCGCCCAAACAGTATCGCCGTCACCTCCCAGTACGGTGCGCACATAGTTACCTGCGAGTCCATTGTCTTTGGTTAAGGTGACAAAAGGGGCGTAACGAAGCCGCATTGCTCCGCCGTTAGTGCCTATCCAGATACTGCCCTCATTATCCTCAAACCATGAAAGAATACGATTATTCGGGAGTCCTCGATGACCATCCAGGAAGTCGAGATGATTGTCACGCAGGTGTGCGATCCCACGGTTGAGTGTGCCAAACCAATAGGTCCCGCGGCTGTCTTGTTCGACCATGGTGATCGCTTGGTTGAGCAATGCGCTTGCCAATGGCGTCCAACGTTCGTTTTTATAGCGCCATGCACCGCTTTCAGATCCCACTAACAATGCGCCATCTTGACTACTGGAAACATAAAATGCTTTGGTAAAAAGGTTATGAAACGAAAGATGAGCGGCGCCGGCGTGTTTGGAAAGCTGGTAAACACCGTCCTCAGTGGCGGCATAAACATGGCCTTGATCGGTTTGTGCTAAGTGGTAACTACTGGTCGTCTTAATAAAATGCTGAGGATCTGGGCTTGGCTGCCTCAGCTGTTTGGACGTGTAATAGAGCACGCCCATCCCCTCTATGGCAAGCCACAATCCTCCAGACTGGTCATGCAGCGCATCGTTAATTAAGCTTGGTGCCACCGGTAAGTTCTGCCAAGAAAAGCCGCTGCGCATCACTAGGCTGCCGCGAGCGCCCCCTGCGTATAATTGGTTATCAGGTCCAGTGGCGAGTGCACGGGTACCGGAGTCTTGCATGTGCGTGTTCGGGCCGCGATCAAACAGGACAAATTCGAGTCCGTTGTAGCGAGCGACGCCTTCCCACGTTGCAAACCACAAGTAGCCATCAGAGGTCTGTTCAATGGCATTGATGCTGTTATGCGGCAACCCGTTGGCCGTTGTCCATGTTTCAATAAAATAGTCAGAAAGCGGGTTATCATCCGCATAGCCTAACGGTGTAAAACCAAGCCAGCAAAAAAGTAAAGTGCATACAAGACGTTGGGCTAGTCGTGTGGGGAAAAGTTTTTGTACGTTCCTTGGATGCATCTTTTGTTCTTTGCTCCGATTGCAAGTAGACTGGCGATTCTATCTTAATCACTGATTGATTCTTGGACATTGTGGTCAGGTTTTAACAGCAAGTTGAGAGAGATCACACCAAAAATATGAACATCAAGCAGATGTGACCTTTGATGATGCAGTTTATGGCGATTCGCCAGCAATTATTAACACAAATCGATCGCGGGCTACTGGCTCCAGGGAAAAAGTTACCGGGGGAGCGACAGCTCGCGGAGACGTTTTCGACTACGCGCGTGACCTTGCGCGAGGCGCTTGCTGTATTAGAAGCAGAGGGGCGCTTGTATCGGCGAGATCGTCGAGGTTGGTTTGTCGCACCCACGCCGTGTCCTTATGATCCGACTCAGTTAAGCGATTGGCAGGAGTATTTTGGACCGTATGGTGGCCAGTTTGTTTGGCATGCTCAAACCAAGAAGATGGCTGATGCTGCGATCAGCGATCACATGTTACTTCCTCCTTTCGGTCAAGTGTATGAAGGCGAGGGGCGCGTATGTATCGAGCAATTACCGGTGGGATGGATACGGACGTTTCTGCACCCTGATTTCTTCCCCACTGTGTGGGAGACTGGTGACAAGGCGAGGCTAGATCATACGATACGCACTAACCGGGCGCTTGCAATGGCTGAGGTCAGTTGGTCAAGTGCTTGGGAGGCGCTCGCCTCGTCGCAAAGTGTTGGCTTAGAGGTCGCGCCAGGCACACCGGCATTGATGTTGACACGCTATTGGCGGATACCGCAAGCAGACACGTGGCAAACAGTGCGTATTGATCAAGAATGGTGGCGGCAACATGCAGTTGCGCTGTGTGGACGTTCCACCAACCAGAAGAGCGGATCAGCACAACAGGTCGATTAGGTCTTCAATACTGAATGCGCGCGTCACTAAAGGGTGATCAGTCGTCCGCACATTGGGGTTAGCGTTAAAATGAACAGTACGCATGTGTGCGTTAATCCCTGCTTGGATCCCTTTGTTGGTATCGTCGATAAAGATGCATTGCTCTGTGGGGCAGGCCATATTCATTGCGGCATAGTGAAGGAGATCAGGAGCAGGCTTCCAGCTGTTGGTGTCAAAAGCACTGAACAAGCGATGTTGGAAATAAGGCAGCAGCTTGGTGAGTGCTAATGCGTGTTCCATTTTTTCAACAGGGCCATTGGAGGCGACACAGGTATCAATACCTTGCTGATTAAGCGTCTTGATTAGCGTTTCTATGCCTTTAACTGGTTGTAGCTCCGCTTCAAAGTACTGATGGCATAAATCACGAAAACGCGGCTCGAGCTGGTCGATAGGGATATGTACGCCGCTTCGCTCACACGTGCTTTGCAGTACATCTGAGAGCTTTCCACCTTCGAAGTGATCAAGAGATTCTTGTAAGCTAATCACGACGCCAAATGTCGCGAAAGTTTCCACCAAGGCTTTATGCGATAGTTTCTCTGAGTCAACCAGTGTGCCGTCGCAATCGAATATGACGCAGCCAACTGGGGCCTCAAATCTGTTGTAAGACATAGTCACTCCCTTGTTCCTCTCCTTGTATCCTTAGATGCGCACGGTCAATCAACAAGTCGATGACATCGGAAATGCCAACTGTGTCTTACATTCTTGCCTGTTTCGTTATCAAAGTTAGTCAGGGATCGACTTTTGCCATACCCAATATTGGCGATGGATGATCACCGCTGACACTTCAATTAAAGGTAGGCACTTCAATCAAACGCAGGTCATCATTTAATTTTGATCATCGTTTATCCAAGGGAACAGTGTTTGACGTTGAGAGGGTGTCAGCGCTTCAACGCAGGCAACGTTGCGCTCAGGGATAAGTGCGGGATCTTGACCATAATGCTCAAGCGCACGCGACATGCTTGCTTCTCGAATTAAATGGAAGCATGGATAAGGAGAGCGATTGGTAAGGTTTTCGCTATCTTCTGGAGCGCAGCCGTCAAAACAGTATTCAGGATGAAAACTCGCGACCTGGAACCGGCCACGCCAACCGTAATGATCAATCAGCGTATCGGTGGCTTCAACCAGTGCAAGGTAGTGATCAAAGTCTGCTAGTGCATCGGGGACGACGACCACGGTTGTATCTGTGATGGTGGCGTCTGTCTGCGTCAGATGCACAAATGCGTGATAAATCGCTTCGAGGATGGCGTCATCATCCGTTGCATAACAGATATCTAGCCGAATTTGTTGGTTGCGACGGGGCTTGGCGGCGAATGGACAGAGATTTAGTCCGATCACGACATCATCGAGCCATGCATCCATTTGTGTTTGTATCGTATTCATAAAAGATCGCTCATAGGAGTGGCGCATTAGCAGATAACGACTACGTCTTGGGTTATTAGTGTTTTTGTGGCTGAGATTGGTAGGCTTTGGTTCCCCATAGCGGAACTGTCGAAAGACTATGTTTAAAGCTGCCTGACGTTTCTTTGGTCGAGTACGACAAATACATAAGCGTTTGATTTTTAGCATCGAAAATACGACGAATTTTCATTGACTTAAAAAATATACTTTTCGACTTTCTAAATACTATTTCGCCGGATGTACTTTTATCGATATTGGCAAGCATCTCGGGCGTAATCTCGCCAGTTTGTCGGCATGAAATCGCGCTGTCGCTTGGATCAGAAAAGCTCAAATCAGCCTCAACAGACGCAACATGGCATGTGACGCCACTGACCACAGGATCAACAAGGTGATTGAGTTTAATGTCTTTCATGGTGAACATGCCTAAGCTGACATCGCCCACTTCATCGTTTTCACAACCGACTAGTGTCGCCGTTAAAGCCAAAATCAATAGCGTTTTTCTCATCGTTATACCCCTTGTTAAGTTGTGGTCGAAGTGTACCACAGCCAATACTAGGTATGGGGTATCAATCAGCGTTTATCGCCGGCGTAGTAGATAAGGGGGGGGCTAATTGGCTATCAAAACGAGAAGCTGAGTGCCACATTTATGGCACATCAGTTATTACGAAATTGCGCGTCGCCATCTTTACCGGACAGAGACTCTGGCTCGAATGTCAACAACACGTGTGCGGCATCACAATAGCTACCGGTGTCAGCAAATGTTTTGCGTGCTGCAGCAATCTTGCGTTCGGCAATCCGACGGATATTTTGCGTGTTCGTTTGGTTGCTGAATGTCATTTGCTGGCTGATCATTTCTTGTCCAAACGTCGATTTGCAAATAGCCTCATTCTTTCCTGTCACCAGCTGTTCGGCTTTTGGTTTATCCTCTGTATTGGCGTGAGCGAAGACACTCATAAGGAGAATAAAAACCGCAAATGTTCTCATCATGCTTTCGGCTTCCTATGCTATTTGTTTCAATCTTAGCATTAAGCAGCGACGTCGCCCACTGGCGACGTCAAAACAAGATAAGTATTTGGGGAAGAGGGTGATTAGACTGAGATATCACTTTCGATTGTCGTTGAGCTTGGCCGAGTTTTTGGTACGAAACTCAACTTCTTTGCCTCAACAAGATACCCGAGAGCCGAAAGCCAAATGAGTGAATAAGCGACTAACTCAGTACTTTCTTCAGCGATATTTTTCACATCTCGCACGTAGTTGGCGCCCATTGCTTGTTCCCATAACTCGCCCATACCAAACAAACGTGAATACACGAGTAACAGCGCTAATGCGATCATTAAAACCGTGCTGTGTCTTGAATGGATTGCGTGCGCAAGGCTAGTGAGGGTTTCACGCCAGTGTTTCAATGCGGGCCAAATGGCGAGCCCCGTTACAATTAATGCCGGCACTTTCCAAAAACCATGCATCACCATATCAAGTGTGGCATCCAGCTCTCGGATCATTAATACCAAAAAAAAGGCACTCATTAGCCCAGCTGCGTGGTGAAGGGATTGACTGAACTTAGCGACACGACGAAACGCAAATACCGTCGCGGCGAGTAGCCCCAATTGGGAAAGCTCAATCAATGATGATTCGGAAGCAACGTTGTGCGACGCGACACTGTAATGAACAATGCCTGCAATACCTGCGAAGTAAAGGGCGATTGCAAAAAATTGTCCGGCGCCTTTAAGCACCGTACGTGCAGCACATGAAGATCGTGGTAATGTCATATTATCCTCAATTCGATAAAACGATCTGCCCGTCCGTAGCAGGTGTCACCACCCTATGTGTGACCCTTGTCCCAAAAATGTCATTTGGATCGATAGTACGGTGGGCTTCATTAAACTGCAATAATTTATGTGATCAATGTCACTATATGTTCAGGAGTGCGTCAGGATTGTGAGCATTTATTCGTTAGGTGCCTGGTTAGATC
>NZ_MUFH01000138.1:0-15704 GCF_001996115.1 Salinivibrio sp. MA427 | reverse complement strand
GTATTGGCCCTGCCAAAGCGAAAGCCATCGTCGACTATCGCCAGAAACACGGAAAGTTCGCCTCACCAGACGATTTAGTCGAAGTAAAAGGCATTGGCGCATCGACATTGGAGAAAAACCGCGACCGGATTAACGTGTCGTCATAGTGATGGAGAGTTCAGCGCAAAGACGTCACCGTCTTTGCGCGAATAATCCTTGTGTCTGCCGGCCGGAATGCACACAATGAAATCTGGTTGTAGGAAAGTAGCAGGACGCAATGACTCACAAACAAAGTCACTTTTTTGCTCATCTTGCCCGGATGAAGCTGATTTACCGTTGGCCTTTGATGCGCAATGTTTCCGTCGAAAATATCTCTGAACACAGTTTACAAGTCGCGTTTGTCGCCCACGCCTTAGCGCTTATTCACAATAAACGTTTTGAAGGGCAGTACCAGCCAGAACGTATTGCGGTGCTGGCGATGTTTCATGACTGTAGCGAAGTCATCACAGGCGATTTACCCACCCCGGTCAAATACTTTAATCCGTCGATTGCCGCTGAATATAAAAAAATCGAGAAAATGGCGGAGAAAAAGTTGATCGCCATGCTGCCGCCAGAGCTGCAGGATGAATACAGCGGGTTGATTGATTCAGACCATATTGATCCAGATGATTATTTGTTGGTGAAACAAGCGGATATTTTATGTGCTTACTTAAAGTGTCTGGAAGAAATCGCCGCCGGTAACCATGAATTTGAGCAAGCTAAGAAGCGACTTGAAGCATCACTAGAAAAGCGTCGTTCGCCAGCCACCGATTACTTTATGGCCACCTTCGTGGATAGCTTCACCTTATCGCTGGATGAGATCAGTGACGATGGATTTTGAACTACCAGATACCTGGCAAACACGCCAGATGAGCAATGAGAACAAGAAGCGCCGTCATGATAAGCGTACCGTTTATCAGCGTGACCGTGCGCGTATTTTACATTCAGCCGCATTTCGCCGCTTACAAGCCAAAACACAGGTGTTGGGGGCTGAGCATAGCGACTTTTATCGCACCCGTTTAACCCACTCGCTCGAGGTGTCACAAATTGGCACCGGCATTGTTGCGCAGCTTAAAGAAAGACAGCCTGAGTTTCGGCCACTTTTACCGTCCACTGGGCTGATGGAAAGCTTATGTCTTGCCCATGACATTGGCCACCCGCCATACGGACACGGTGGTGAAGTGGCATTAAATTATATGATGCGAAACGACGGTGGCTTCGAAGGCAATGCCCAGACATTTCGGATTGTGACGCTGCTTGAACCTTATACCCAACATCATGGCATGAACTTGGCGCGTCGTACTTTGCTGGGCGTAATGAAATACCCCGCGTTTATTAGCGCCGCACACAATGGTTCACAGCCAACGCCTGTCAGCGACTTTCGTCATCTCAAAGCGCGTGATTGGCAACCTGCTAAAGGTATTTATGATCATGACAGTGTACGCCGAAACTGGGTACTTGAGCCGTTCAGTGCCGCCGATCGGGCGTTATTTTTGACGTTCAGAGACAACACGCCTGCTGACCAGCATCGCAAGACGCGTTATAAGTCGTTGGATTGCTCCATTATGGAGTTAGCGGATGACATCGCTTATGGTGTCCATGATCTGGAAGATGCAATTGTGATGGGATTGGTCACCCGCGAACAATGGCAAGAGGCCGTGGCAAGTTATATCGCTGAATGCGGCGATCCTTGGTTAGAAGCCAATATTGGTGAACTGAGCGAACAAATGTTCGGTCCTCCGTATGAGCGCAAAGATGCGATCGGGGCCTTGGTCAACACCTTATTAACCTCCGTCGAGGTTGNGTGATGGGATTGGTCACCCGCGAACAATGGCAAGAGGCCGTGGCAAGTTATATCGCTGAATGCGGCGATCCTTGGTTAGAAGCCAATATTGGTGAACTGAGCGAACAAATGTTCGGTCCTCCGTATGAGCGCAAAGATGCGATCGGGGCCTTGGTCAACACCTTATTAACCTCCGTCGAGGTGGCCCCGACGGTTCAAGATGGTACCTACCGCTTTACGTCTCCTTTGTTAGCCTGGAACGCCTATCTAACCGAGGTGATGGCTGGCGTGCTGGAGGTACTGAAGCGATWTGTCAGTGAATTTGTAGTGAAGCAGCCTGAGCTTCAGGTGGTTGAGTATAAAGGTCAGCAATTGGTGATGGAGTTGTTTGACGCCTTTGCCTCTGATCCCGAGCGCCTGTTGCCTAAAGACTATCGACAAGATTGGTTAACAGCACAAACCGCAGGGGAGTCGGGCATGCGCGTGATTGCCGATTACTTATCGTCGATGACAGACAGTTTTGCTCAGAAGCTACACAGCACCATGTTTACCGCCGCGAGTAACGGTCCCCTGTACGCTATTCGCTAGGACGGGGATGATTGGATGATGCCGGCATAAAGGCAAGCTGGCGTTCGATCATCGCCTCAAAGCTTGTGAGTAAGGGCTGATAATGTTCACGATCACCACTTAACTCACTCAGTGCAGCAAATCCGGCCTCAAGGGTCGAAAGGGCCCCTAGCTTACTACTTTTGCGGATGGTGTATTGGCTCGGTGGCATGGTGGTAATCTTGACTGTGGGTAAATCATGGAGATTCTTTGATAACTGATACAGTTTGTAAGCTTTTTTCCATGTTCCGTCGAGTAATATGATCCCCCATGGTATCTCGCGGTCGCTTTCTTTGGCTGATGCTAATGGCTTGGTCAGCGATGATAGAGCGATAGCATGCTCGCCCGGATATAACACTGCATAGCGGCGCTGGGACCGTGCGAGCCTTTCATTCAGCGCGCGGTGCTCGCTAAAATCTTCTCCTATCCAACGCTCACAATGCTCTAATGCTAACGCGAGTAAACAAGCACTGTTTTTCGGGTGCGAGACTTCATCGGGATGCTGCAAGATAATCACCGGGATTGTATTGGTGATTGGTGTAATGGCATCGCATACGCAAATGGCTTTCGCTTTATGGCAAGATGAGCAGTATCGAGACATGATGGTCACTGTTTAATAACGGAATCAAGCAGCGTTTTACCGCTGCTTGATAATAAACGCAAGGTCGATCAAGCCGTTAGGTGGCTTGGCTATAACCGCAGAGAAAACGCTCAAAACGACTGATTGCCATTTCCAAATCATCCACCCGCGGGAGCGTGACTAACCGGAAATGGTCCGGCTGTTGCCAGTTAAAGCCGGTGCCGTGCACCATGAGGACTTTTTCTTGCAACAAAAAGTCGAGCATCAGCTTTTCGTCGTTATGGATGCTGTAGCGCTTGGTGTCGATTTTAGGAAACAAATACAATGCTCCCTTGGGTTTTTTACAACTGACACCAGGGATCTGATTGATCAGCTCATAGGCTTTGTCGCGCTGCTCCAGTAATCGACCGCCCGGCAGGATCAATTCGTTAATGCTTTGATAGCCGCCGAGCGCAGTTTGAATTGCATGCTGCATCGGTACGTTGGCACACAGGCGCATCGACGCCAGCATTTCAAGCCCATCGATATAACCACGCGCATGCTGTTTGGGCCCGGTCACGAGCATCCAACCGGCACGAAAACCACAGACTCGATACGCTTTAGACAAACCGTTAAAGGTCAAACAAAGCACATCGGGAGCGAGGGTAGCGATAGAATAATGCTGCGCCCCGTCATAGAGAATTTTATCGTAAATCTCGTCGGCAAAAATGATCAAATTATGCTGGCGGGCCAGCTCGACAACCTGCAACAAAAAGTCACGGCTATAGACGGCGCCGGTCGGGTTATTGGGGTTAATCAGCACCAGTCCGCGAGTCTTTGGCGTAATTTTGCGCTTGATATCGTCTAAATCTGGATACCAATCAGATTCCTCATCACACAGATAGTGGACTGGATTACCGCCTGATAACGATGCTGCGGCTGTCCAAAGTGGATAATCCGGCGAGGGCACGAGTAGCTCATCGCCATTATTCAGTAACGCTTGCATGGCCATGACGATCAGTTCGGAGGCGCCATTGCCCAGGTAGACATCTTCGACATCCAGATCCATCAAGCCGCGCTTTTGGTAGTGCTGTACAACGGCTTTTCGGGCTGAATAAAGGCCTTTCGAATCACAATATCCTTGCGAGGTCGGCAAATTCCGAATCACATCGACCAGGATTTCGTCTGGGGCATCAAAACCAAACGGCGCAGGATTGCCGATATTGAGCTTTAAAATCCGGTGGCCTTCCTCTTCTAGCCGTTTGGCTTCTTTCATCACTGGGCCGCGAATGTCATAACAGACATTATCCAGCTTGGCGGACATACCGATTGGTTGCATTACCCTTCCTGTCAATCAAAGGTGAAAATTGTTATTAGGCTTTTTAAGTAACTTACACTATTTCTCACCCTCTTCGAAAGATGGTTGATCGATTTGATCAGTATTGGTTGAATCGAGTGCTGTTTCGCTTGTGTCGGCAAAAAATCAGCCAATTTTAACCGAAGACTGATCTAGCGCATATTTGTCTTATGCCCTGACAGGTTAGACTGACAAGCAAGAATAACGTGCTACATAAATAGCAGCAGGTACAGACTTGCGAATAGGACTG
This sequence comes from Salinivibrio sp. MA427, assembly GCF_001996115.1. Taxonomy (NCBI): domain Bacteria; kingdom Pseudomonadati; phylum Pseudomonadota; class Gammaproteobacteria; order Vibrionales; family Vibrionaceae; genus Salinivibrio; species Salinivibrio sp. MA427. Next base: position 11,131 of record NZ_MUFH01000138.1, on the reverse strand, counting down.
CCGCCTAGGCGGTTGGAGGATGTCGTGACTACCTTGATTCAAGCGGCCAATCACTTGCAAAGCCAGTTGGCGATCAGTCAAGCGCCAACACAGTTGCAAACCGATTTTACTTGGCCAGGAGATTTATCACCGATTGCGTGGCTAGACGCCCAGCCTGTCTACCCGAAAAGCTATTGGCAGTCGCGTGATGGCCGGGAAGAGGTGCTAGTACTGGGCGCTTGTCGTCAGTTTACGCAAATTCAGCAGGCGCAGGCTAGCTTATTACCCGAGCAGCGAATCTGGGGATGCGTTGCGTTTGATGATACACCAGGCAGTGGTGATTTCTTTCTTCCCGTGGTGGAGCTTATTCGTCGCGATAAGCAGTGGCAGCTTTGTGTCAATCTTATCGCTGAAACCGACAGCCAAGCTATTCTCAGCCAAATTATCTGGCAAGGCCGACCCCTCGCGCCGATGGCTGGACGGATCCGTCAAGAAGTACATACCCCAAACCATCATCAATGGTGTCACTCGGTGACGCGTGCATTGTCAAACATGGCCCACACTGAGCTGAAAAAAGTGGTGCTTGCGCGGCAAACCCGTTTAACCTTGGACGGGGCGGTGAGCGGTGGACAGCTTCTTAGCCACAGCCAACAACATAACAGCGAGAGTTTCCATTTTCTGTTCGCAACGGGACCTGAAGATGCTTTTGTCGGATCGACCCCAGAGCGACTCTATCGGCGTCGAGATTGTCGCGTGACCACAGAAGCGGTCGCGGGCACCGTACGTCGCGGCGCGAGCTTTAGTGAAGATCATCATCTCGGTGAGTGGTTGCTAAACGACAGTAAAAACGTTCATGAGAATCAGTTGGTCGTTGATGATATTTTTGCCGGCTTACGGCGTCATTCGTTAACGATTACCGTTGATCCTGAACCCCATTTGATTGTGCTCCGTCATCTTCAGCATTTGCGTCGTCGTATTAGTGCCATCGTTGGTCCTGGTGTCGATGACAGTGTGATCTTGGGCGCGCTTCAACCGACTGCTGCGGTGGCGGGACTTCCTCGTGATACGGCCCGCGCGTTTCTCGCCGAACAAGGGATCACACGCGGTCGTTACAGTGGAGCCGTGGGCTATATTTCACAACGTGAAAGCCAATTTTGTGTGGCGATCCGAAGCGCGCAATTGACCGATAATACGGTGGATTTATTTGCGGGGGCAGGAATTGTTCCCGGCTCTGATCCTGAGGCTGAGTGGCAAGAGTTAGATAACAAACTGACGACCATGCGTCAGTGTCTCCCTTATCGTCATGCCCACGAGCACGACGACGCCATTGTTGGAGTGTGTTAATGTCGCTGACACTCACGCATATATGGGCCGAAACCCTTATCGACGAGTTATCGCGCTTGGGCGTCAAACATATTTGTATTGCCCCAGGATCGCGATCGACGCCGCTCACACTGGCCGCCGTGAAACAAAGTCAGCACCCTCAGCGTCCGGTGACCTTACATTGTCACTTTGATGAACGTGGTCTTGGTTATCTTGCCTTAGGCTTAGCCAAAGCCGGACAGGCACCGGTGGCGGTGATTGTCACTTCCGGAACCGCGGTGGCGAATTGTTTGCCTGCAGTAGTCGAGAGCGGGTTAACCGGTGAGCCATTAATTATTCTGTCTGCAGACCGTCCGTTTGAATTGGTCGATTGCGGGGCGAACCAAGCGATTGTGCAGCGCGATCTGTTTTCGTCCCATGTTACTGCCCAACTGGATTTACCTACGCCAGACGCGGGGATGCCACTGAGTGCTTTATTGACCAAGGTGGATCAGGTGCTTGCCCATCAAGCGGCATGTGGTGGCAGTGTGCATATTAATTGCCCGTTTCGAGAGCCATTCTATGGCGAACGAGATGCAGCGCTTGAGGCTGAGATCCGTGCGCCGATTGCTAACTGGTATCAAAGCCAACAAAGCTATATGCGCCATCATGGACGGTTTTCTACGTCGATGGAGCAAGATAGCCTCCCGCCCTGTTTGCCATCCGAGCGCCCCGTAAAAACGGTGATTGTGGCGGGTGCGCTGCCGCACGGATTATCAGCATCGGTTAACCGCTTAGCCGCAGCGCTGAATGCGGTGGTATTAGCCGACCCGCAATCGGGCATCACGAGCACAGCACCTGGCTACGATCTTTGGTTAAACCATCCCAACTTGCAGGCGCAGTTGTCTCAGGCGCAATGGGTGATCCAGCTCGGCGGGCGTTTAGTGTCAAAACGCTTGGGACAATGGTTGGCGCAAACCTCTGCGCAATATTGGTTGGTGACGGATAATGCGCAGCCACTTGATCCTCATCATCGGGCTATTGAACAGTGTGTTGTCGACAAGCGCCACTGGTCGTTATGGCTTGATGCACTGACTGACCAGGTGAGTGCGGCGTGCTCAACGTCTGAAGGGTTCACATCGTCGGTGGGCTCGCCCCTTGTTTGGCAACAAACATTGACGAATGAGGCGAGAGCACAGATGGAGAAAGCGACTGACAGGCTCTCTCCCTCATTGCTGTCAGAGCACCGCTTATTTCAACAATTACCCACGATGCTTCCCGAGCACGTCGATATTTTTATCGGCAACAGCCTAGCGATTCGTTTGGCGGATATTTGGTCGCAACTTGGCGCCTATCCGGTGTTTGCCAATCGCGGTGCGTCAGGCATTGATGGGCTATTTGCCTGCGCTGCAGGCGTTCAGCGATGCCGACGTCAGCCGATGCTGGTGGTGCTTGGCGACACGAGCGCGCTTTACGATCTTAATAGTCTTGCACTATGGCGTGAGACGGCTGCCCCGGCAGCCATGCTTATCCTCAATAACAATGGCGGCGGCATTTTTGATTCCTTGCCAGTCGATCCGCAGCTTTGTGACGCCTATTATCGCATGCCGCACGGTCTGCACTTTGAGCAGGTTGCCGCGCAGTTTTCCTTGAACTATCAACAACCAACCTGCGAATCTGATCTCGCTGCTGCGCTCGTCCAAGCGTTTAATACACCAGGGACTGATGTGATTGAAGTGGTGACGCCCGCGGGTGAAGCGGGGAAAATCTTAACAGAGCAACTTGCCAATATGGCAGCGCAGGAGGGGTGATGTTGGGATATCAGCAGGGGGGCAAGGTGGACGGTCCCAAGGTNTCTTAACAGAGCAACTTGCCAATATGGCAGCGCAGGAGGGGTGATGTTGGGATATCAGCAGGGGGGCAAGGTGGACGGTCCCAAGGTGGTTTTTTTGCACGGTTTGCTGGGGAGTCAACAAGATTGGCAAGGTGTTACCTCGCGCTTAAAAGCCTGTCACTGGCTCTGTCTTGATTTACCCGGCCATGGTGACAGTGTTGATTGTCCAAGCGTTGATTTTGCCACTACTGTCGACGCGGTGCGCCAGACCTGTGACCAGGTGTGGGGTAATCAGCCAGCGTATTTAGTGGGGTATTCGCTTGGTGCGCGCATCGCGATGCATTTAGCCACCGCGTATCCAGCTCGTTGGCAGGGCGTATTCCTCGAAGCGGGACACCCTGGTTTACTGCATCGCCATGAACGTCATCAACGGTTGGCCCACGATCAAGCCTGGGCTCAGCGCTTTACGCATGAGCCGCTCTCGATGGTATTAAACGATTGGTATCAGCAATCGGTGTTTCAATCCCTTGATGCGACGCAGCGCGCCAAACTGATGACAGTGCGTGGTGACAACCATGGGCCCGCGATTGCCGCTATGCTCGATGCCACATCGCTCGGTCGGCAAGCTGATCTGCGTCCCGCATTAGGTGATGCGTTGCGACAAGGGTTGTCGATTGACTACCTTTGTGGGGAGCAAGATCCTAAGTTTATCTCGTTGGCCCACTCGCTACAGCGCACAACCGGGATCCCCTTCACTTTGATAAAAGGGGCGGGACATAATTGTCATTGGGCCAATCCGTCGTCGTTTGTGCAGGTGCTATCAGATAACGACCGGTTATCAGCGTAACGATTTTTATCTTCCAATTTTCGGGGCCTTGTACCCCATCAACCAATTAAGGGGAAAGCCATGGCTGTAACGCCGGGAATGACCGAACAAGAACTGTATGCACCCATTGACTGGATGCCGACTGAGCTAACGTTTAGCGATATTTTGTATCACAAATCCGCCGATGGTATTGCGCGTATCACTATTAACCGCCCTCAGGTTCGTAATGCGTTTCGTCCGCAAACCGTTAAAGAAATGATGCAAGCGCTCGCTGATGCTCGCTATGACAGCCGAGTAGGCGTGATCATTCTGACCGGTTTAGGCGAAAAAGCATTTTGCTCTGGGGGCGATCAATCGGTACGTGGTGATTATGGCGGCTATCAAGACGACGAAGGCACTCATCACCTGAATGTGCTCGACTTCCAGCGTCAGATCCGCACCTGTCCCAAACCTGTGATTGCCGCGGTTGCCGGTTATGCTGTCGGTGGTGGTCATGTTCTGCATATGATGTGTGATCTAACCATTGCGGCCGATAACGCCCAATTTGGTCAAACAGGCCCCAAAGTAGGCAGTTTCGACGGCGGCTGGGGTGCCTCTTATATGGCGCGGATTGTGGGGCAGAAAAAAGCGCGTGAAATCTGGTTCCTTTGCCGTTTTTACAATGCGCAAGAAGCGTTGGACATGGGACTGGTCAATACAGTGGTGCCCTTGGACGAGCTCGAGCGAGAGACCGTACGCTGGTGTCGCGAGGTGCTGCAGCATAGCCCAATGGCATTGCGGTGTTTAAAAGCGGCACTCAATGCCGATTGCGATGGTCAAGCAGGGCTTCAAGAATTAGCCGGCAACGCCACCATGATGTTTTACATGACCGACGAAGGGCAAGAAGGGCGAAATGCCTTTAACGAGAAACGTCGGCCAGAGTTTGATCGTTTCCCACGCAACCCATAGAGGTCTTTATGAGACAGGCACGGATATATCAATACACCTTGCCGGTCACTGCCGGTCTATTTTTACGTGACCAGCGTTTAACCCAGCGTGAAGGCTTGGTGGTGGAATTAAGCGAAGGCGCACAACGCGGGTGGGGCGAAATTGCCCCTTTGCCTGGATTTAGTCAGGAAACCTTCGCCGAAGCACGGCACGCTCTGATTGCCGCGACTGCTGTTTGGTGTGATCACCGTAATATCGCCATGCCCCAATTGCCACCTTCGGTTGCATGGGGGTTAAGCATTGCCCAAGCGGAGTTGGATCAACGCTTGCCGACCCCGTCCTCGTTTCAGACGGTGCCCGTGTGTACCGGGGATCCGGACGCGCTATTCGCCGCACTGGGACATGTGTCGGGTGGCCCGCATTCGGATGGCCCGCACTCGGATGATCCATCCGATCAAGCCAAAGTTAAAGTGGGTGAGTATGAAGTGGCGCGTGATCGCTTAATGGTGACCACGTTGCTCGATGCCATTCCTCACCTTAGGTTGCGTCTTGATGCTAACCGTCGTTGGCGGCCTGAACAATTTGCGGCCTTTTGGTGTGGTCTGAGTCAGGCGCATCAAGCGCGAATAAGCTGGATTGAAGAGCCCTGTCGTGATCCTTATCAGTCTCTTGCTCAAGCAGAGGCATTAGGGGTGCCATTAGCATGGGATGAAACCTTGCGAGATAGCGACGACACAGGGTTAAAAGAAAGTGATCATGTAAGGACTTGGGTGATCAAACCAACAATGATGGGTGATTTCGCGCAGGTGAGTCAATCCGTTACACGCGCACACGCACTCGGTAAAATAGCCGTCATTAGCTCATCACTTGAAACCAGCTTGGGACTGACGCAATTATCGCGCGTTGCCAGCTCGCTCACCCCGAATGTTGTGCCTGGGCTCGATACCTTGGGCGTGTTTGAACAACAGCTGGATCGAACCTGGCCTGGCGCCAATCAGCCTTTGATTCCACTCGATGACCAGCCGTTAATTTGGGTCAATACCTTGTGACGTCGCCATGCTTTGCTTTTAACACCTGGCCGTGGCGTTACTGGGCGGCTGACGCGCCTGATGCCATCGCGATAGATAGCGAGACCCCCCTCACATGGCAGGCGTTGCGTGCTTTAGTCGATGCCCAGCATCGGACGTTCAATGATGCGCCAGTGGTGGTATTAAATAGCCACGATGCCCTGCAGTCTTTGGTGGTCACCTTGTTGGCTGCTTGGCAAGCCGGTAAACAAACCTTGGTGTTAAATCAGGCATTAAGTGCGGATGTACAAACGGCAGTGCTCGATAATCTAGGTCCTTTTCAATGGGCCCACGCTCACCAATCGGTGCCTGACGCGCAATCGGCACGCAATATGGCGCCTTGGCATATCGACATGCCGTTAACCCTTACCTTGACGTCAGGATCGACTGGCGCGCCCAAAGCGGTGGTACACGGCGCGCGTCAGCATCTTGCCAGTGCTGCCGGTCTGATCAAGCGGCTACCGTTTACAGGCGTCCGTGCCTCTCAAACGCCGGATCGTTGGTTGCTTTCTTTACCGCTTTATCACGTCTCTGGTCTTGCCATTGTGTGGCGTTGGTTGTTAGCCGGGGGGGAGCTTGGCATTTATCCGTGTCGAGGCGAGCACTTAGTCAATGCGTTAAAACGGGTGACCCATGCATCACTGGTCCCAACCCAGCTCTATCGTGTCTTGCCCGCATTGAAGGACGAGGCCGAACCATGGCGTTTGGCCCATGTATTATTAGGCGGTGCGGCGATCCCTACCGCTTTAACCCAAGACGCCGAAGCGATGGGTATTGCCTGCTGGTGCGGCTATGGTATGACGGAAACGGCATCAACCGTGACGTTAAAGCGTGCCGATGGTCAAGATGATGTCGGCGCGCCGCTGCCTTATCGTGATGTGCAGATACGTGACGATGGTGAGATTATCCATCGTGGTGAGACGTTAGCTTTGGGATATTGGCAAGCGGGCCAGCTAAACCCCTTAAATGCCGAGCAAGGCCTTGCGTCGCGGGATCTCGGCCGTTGGCAGACCCAGCAGGCGGTGTCGGTACTACGCGTTGTCGGACGTCTAGATAATCAATTTATTTGCGGCGGCGAGAATGTTCAACCTGAAGCGATCGAAGCGCATTTACAGCGGTTGAAAGGCGTGACGCAAGCGATGGTTGTCCCGATTGTCGATCGCGAATTCGGTCATCGCCCACTAGCCATTGTGCAGAGCGCGAGCCCTTTTTCGCCCCGAGTGTTGGCCGAGCATTGTGCCTCACTGGCGCCGTATCAGCGCCCGGCACATTACCTTTGTTGGCCTGAGACGCAACAAGACGGCCAAATCAAACCGTCTCGTCACGCTTTGGCCCAATGGGCGCAAGCTTATATGAAGAGTTAAGCGTTATCTTCTTGGAGGCGAATCACTTCGTCACGCAAATAGTCAGCATTTGCTTGCTCAGGTTCAACCGCTGGCCCGGCGGCAACCGTCACCTTAGACCAAAACCGTTTTGGAAGCTTTAACATCGCTTTGCCGCCATGGCGGCTGAAGTAACTGCCCCACAATCCTTGCAATGCAAGGGGCACAACGGGGACAGGTGAGCGTTGCAATATCATGTCCATACCCCGGCGGAACTGATCAACCTCCCCATCATAAGTAAGGTGTCCTTCAGGGAAAATGAGCACGACCTCGCCATTATCCAGCGCACGTTGGATCTCATTCATCGCGGTACGAATTGTGCGGCCACGATGACTAATAGGGATCACTTTTGAGGTGCGGAAAAACCAATGGAGAACCGGGATCTTGTATAAATCTTCAAACATCACAAAGCGTATAGGGCGATGACAGGCGCCCGCGAGTAAAGGGGCATCCATATAACTGACATGATTACAAATCAGCAGTGCGCCCCCTTTGTCGGGAATATGGTGCAGATCTTTGTGCGTCACACGATATAAGGTGTGCGTGATCATCCAGGTAAAAAAGCGTAGAGCAAAAATAGGCACGAGCTTACTGACGTAAAGCGCGACCACCAGATTGAGTAAGGTGAGCAACAGGAAAAATTCCGCAATCGAGAGCTCAACGACCACCAACATGGTGATCCCCAGTATGGCACTGGCCACCATAAACAAGGCATTAAAGATATTGTTCGCGGCAATCACACGCGCACGTGCGGCTTTATCGGCGCGTTGTTGCATCAAGCTATACAGGGGCACAATAAATATGCCACCAAAAACGCCGATCATCAGCAGATCAATAAACACCCAAGTTAACGCCGGGTCGGTGACAAAAGCGAGCAAATCGGCGTGAGGTGTTGGGTTGGCCGGAGTAGCAAAAAATAGATGCAGTCCAAACACCGTTAAACCAATACTGCCCAATGGCACAATCCCAGGTTCGATACGATGGCCAGAGAGTTTGTCGCACAATAATGCGCCGACCGCGATCCCAATCGAAAATAGCGTCAATAAAAACGAGACACCTGTTTCACCGCCCCCGAGCAGTGCCGTGTATTTCGGAAATTGTGTGAGATAACTTGCGCCTAAAAACCAAAACCAGCTTATGCCTAGTATCGCTTGCAGGGTTACCTTATCTTTACGCGCAAAGCGCAAGGTTTGCCGCATCAGTGATACGGGTTTGTAGCGTAAGTTGAGTCCGGGGTTACCTGCTGGCGCGGGGGGGATAGCATGAGCGGAGAGCACCCCCAGTAAAGCAAAGACGAGTACCGCAATCCCCGCAATAAGATTGGAATCAGGATGATGGGCGATAAAGCCCGCTAATAATGTCCCGAGCAGAATGGATAAAAATGTCCCCGTTTCTACCAACGCATTGCCAGAGACCAGCTCTTTATCATTCAAGGTTTGCGGTAACAGCGCATATTTCACCGGACCGAAAAAGGCCGATTGAGTGCCCATTAAAAACAAGAGCGCCAAGAGGACGATCCACGCTTGGACATACAGTGCGACGGCTGCACAAGACATAATCAGCACTTCCAGCCACTTTACTCGTCGCATAATCCACGCTTTATCGTGTTTATCGGCAAGCTCACCGGCAAACGCTGAAAACAAGAAAAAGGGAAGAATAAACAGCCCGGCAGCCGCATTGATAAATAAGGTGGCATCCATAGGGAGCTGATCTGCGGAGGCAAACGCGACCATGATCACCAATACGTTTTTATAAACGTTGTCGTTAAAGGCGCCCAGTGCCTGAGTAATAAAATAAGGCAAAAAGCGTCGCTCGCGCAAAAGTTGAAACTGTTGGCTCATGAGTGCATTGGTCCATTTTAGCAAGGCGGTCAGCGCGTTATACTAGCAATGCGAGGCGAGGGCGCAACCCATTAAAGATTGCGCCGTCATAACGTTAGCGGGGGATTAGCGATGATTACGAAAAGGTTTGCATGTTTTTAATCGAGACTTGCTCGTTCAAGGTCCAAAAGTCGTAGAGAATACCGACTAAGAAAAAGCCCCCCGTAAACAAGTAGATAATCCCCGTGATCCACTTTCCCATATACATACGATGAATGCCTAAGACCCCTAGAAAAGTCAGCAAAAGCCAAGCAATGGTAAAGTCAGTCGAACCGCTACGAAAACGAAGGTCGGCTTCTTTATCCATGGCCGGAATTAAGAACAAATCGACAATCCAACCAATTAAAAACAGCCCTAGAGTAAAAAACCAAATAGTGCCGGTCACCGGTTTACCGTAATAAAAGCGGTGTGAACCAAGAAAACCAAAGATCCAGAGTAGGTAACCGACGACTTTGCTGTGTGTATCATTCATGGTTCGGGCCTGTATGTGTCTTCAAGTTAGATATTGGCTTGGAGTGCAGTGGCGTCAAATGGTTCCTTAACGCGCAAAAACAGTGGCGAAGAGGTGATGTTTGGTAACAATTTCTTTACCCTCTTTAATTGACTTCATCGATAAAGACTCTAGCATGAGAAGCGTCTTAAACCACAGATGATGCGATCATGAAAAAATTACTCTCTGTTGCAGCTTTGATGTTTGTCTTTGTTGTCACAGCGCCTTATGCAGAAGCGAAGCGCTTTGGCGGCGGCAAGTCCTTCGGTAAAAGCTTCAAAACGGCGCCAGCGCCAAAAAATAACACCACAAACACTAACACGCTCAAGCAAAATACCACCAAAAGCGGCAAAAAAGGGCTCGCGGGTGGTCTGCTGGGTGGCTTGCTTGCTGGTGGTCTGCTCGCGGCCTTCTTTGGCGGCGCCTTTGAGGGGATCCAGTTTATGGACATCCTGATCATGGGTCTGATTGCCTACTTTGCACTGAAGTTTTTACGCGGATTGACGCAAGCGAAGGCGGGGGCCCAAGCACAAGGGCCAGCCTATGCGGGTGAGAGTAAAGGTTATTATCATCAGCAACCTAATGCCTTTCGAAACCATGCGGCTGATGGCTCAAGCGGGGCTGCGACAGGTGGTTTTGGTGCCGACACGCAAAATGATGTGCCGTTTAACTTTCCGCCACAGTTCGATATGCAAAGTTTTTTAAGTGGTGCGCGTGAGCACTATCGTATTTTGCAAGGTGCATGGAACCACAATGAATTAGAAAAGATCCAAGAATACGTCACGCCTGAGCTATACAACGACTTAGCGGCAGAACGCGCGCGCTTAGGTACTGAGCAACATACCGAAGTGATGTACGTCGATGCAGAGATTGTCCGTGCTGATCACGACAGCCGTCGCGCACAGTTAAGCTTAAAATTCACCGGCCGTTATTGTGACCGTGTGGAGGGTGTCGAAGAAGATATTACTGATATCTGGCATCTTGAGCGTGACTTGTCCCAAGCCAATGCGCCTTGGCTGATTGTGGGTATCCAAAGCTAATTCTGCAGAAAAGCGCCAATAATACAGAAAGGCTAGTATTGCGGTAAAAACAAGCCAATATGATGAAAGCGCTAGCTTGTAGTGAGGTAGCGCTTTTTTATGTCGCCGCTTCCAGATATATCAAGTTGTCGAGCGCTTGTTGGTAATGATCGCCACAGACATCCGGGTCGGCGTCAAATGCGGCGCAAACGGCAGGGCGGTCGGGCGTACCGAAAAGCTGGCATAAATTGTTGTCATCGAGCTGCACACAGCGAGTGCCTGCAGGTTTACCATAAGGCATACCTGGAATGGGAGATGAAATACTAGGCGCGATGCAGCAGGCGCCACAGCCTAGACGGCACGAAAATGTCGATGCAGTGGGCATATTGTCGGCTTCCTCAATGTGCAGGGGCGGGCACTTTATC
>NZ_MUFH01000137.1:0-6574 GCF_001996115.1 Salinivibrio sp. MA427 | reverse complement strand
GTGTATAAGCGCGCACTTTCCAACATTTTTATTACCCTTTACATAATTCTGTGCACACCGCTCACATTTGTTACAAAAAGGTAGCTTTATCTTGTCAAAAAGTAGGGTTTTCTCTATCATCTAGCCGACGTAATAGCAGCTAAGATTTAATCGAACTGATCCCAGTCAGCCGTTATTACATATTCGTTTTTAAGTAAGCCGTACGCTCCATGGACGCAAAGGACAAAATAAAAATCCAAGCGGGAGCACATGGGAGAATGTTGGATGAGCAATGCGCCAGTGAATACCGGCCGACGCCGCTTCCTGACTGCGACGACGTCAGTTGTTGGCGGTTTAGGGGCCGTAGCAGTTGCCGTGCCTTTTATTAAGTCATGGAACCCAAGCGCGAAAGCCAAAGCGGCGGGCGCGCCGGTCGAAGTCGATATCAGTAAGCTGCAAGACGGACAAATGATCCGTGTCGAGTGGCGAGGAAAACCTGTGTGGATTGTGCGCCGTAGCGACGCCGTGGTTGAGGAGCTTTCAAGCTTTGAAGACCAATTGCGCGATCCGCAATCAGCACAGCCGCAACAACCGGAATATGCAACCAACCAGCTCCGCTCTATTAAACCTGAAATTTTTGTCGCGGTTGGTATCTGCACCCATCTTGGTTGTTCACCAACCTATCTACCAGACAGCTTCAGTGAGCAAGTGAGTGGAGTGAAAGCCGGGTTCTTTTGTCCGTGTCATGGGTCAAAATTTGACATGGCTGGACGTGTCTTTCAAGGCGTACCTGCACCACTTAACCTGGTCGTTCCACCTTATATGTACTTGGACGACAAGCGAGTGCTGGTGGGACAAGATGAGGGGGCTGCGTAATGGAAAGTTTTGCTAACTGGATTGAGAAACGCCTTCCCGCGATGAATGCGTATCGCAAGCACATGACCGAGTACCCAATGCCGAAGAACTTTAACTTCTGGTATATGTTTGGTGTGCTCGCGATGATTGTTCTGGTTAACCAAATTGTTACCGGGATTTGGCTAACCATGAACTACAACCCTTCAGCGGAAGGTGCGTTTGCCTCTGTTGAATACATCATGCGTGATGTCGAGTACGGTTGGCTGCTCCGATATATGCACTCCACTGGGGCCTCGGCGTTCTTCGTGGTGGTGTACCTGCACATGTTCCGCGGCCTCATTTATGGCTCGTACCAGAAGCCGCGTGAGCTACTGTGGCTGTTTGGGATGCTGATCTTCTTGGTGTTAATGGCAGAAGCCTTTATGGGCTACCTGCTGCCATGGGGACAAATGTCTTACTGGGGGGCACAGGTTATCATCTCCTTGTTTGGTGCGATTCCTGTGATTGGTGATGACTTAACGCTTTGGATCCGCGGTGATTACGTGGTATCAGGCGCAACCTTGAACCGCTTCTTTGCGCTTCACGTGGTGGCCTTGCCGATTGTGTTGCTGTTGTTAGTCGCGTTGCACGTGCTAGCGTTGCACGAAGTGGGCTCCAACAACCCAGATGGTATCGACACCAAACTGCCTAAAGGCGAAGCGGATGACGATGGCCAGCAGTCACAGTTTACGTTCCACCCTGATTACACCAAAAAATATAAGATCATCGACTCGATTCCTTTCCATCCATACGGCACGGTGAAAGATCTCATTGGCGTGGGTGTGTTTGGTATCTTGTTCGCGTATGTGATTTTCTTTAACCCTGAGATGGGCGGTTACTTCCTTGAGCCACCGAACTTTGAGGCCGCTAACCCGCTGAAGACCCCTCAGCATATTGCTCCGGTTTGGTACTTCACGCCCTTCTATGCAATTTTGCGTGCGATTCCTGACAAGCTGATTGGTGTTATCGCCATGGGTGCGTCGATTGTGGTGCTGTTCTTGTTGCCATGGTTAGATCGTTGTCGCGTGCGTTCGTATCGCTACCGTAGCAAACTGCACTTGGCAAACATTGTGCAATTTGTGATTGCGTTTGTAGCTCTCGGCATTCTGGGCGCGTTGCCAGCGACTCCAACGTACACCTTGCTGGCGCAGATCTTCAGCTTCTGTTACTTCATGTTCTTTGTGCTGTTGTTCTTCTACAGCAAAAATGAGGCAACAAAACCGCTACCAGAGAGGGTGACATTCAAATGAGAAAATGGATTGTAATCTTGTGCGCGCTGTTGCCCTCTTTGGCAATGGCCGCGGGCGGTAACGTTCACTTGGACGACGCCAACAACGATTTAACGGACAAAGCCTCATTGCAACGTGGCGCAAAAATGTTCATGAACTACTGCTTCGGCTGTCATGCCACGCAGTATCAGCGCTATCAGCGTGTCGCAGAAGATCTGAACATTCCACAAGACTTGATGGAAGAACACCTGATTGTCGACAAGAATGCGGACTATGGTGAGTTAATGACTAACGCCATGAGTCAAGAGTCGGGTGCACAGTACTTCGGTGCGCCAGCGCCTGACTTGACGCTGGTCGCGCGTGTACGTGGTACTGACTGGATCTATACCTATCTGCGTTCATTCTATGTTGACCCATCGCGTCCGTTTGGCGTGAACAATACGGTATTCCCTAACGTGGGCATGCCGCATGTGCTTGAAGAGCTTCAAGGCACCCCACGTAAAGTGTACGAAACACGCATGGTGGATGGTGAGCCGGTTGAGGAATTTGTCGGCCTGCAGTCTGACGGCAATGGCGAGCTGAGTGAGGGCGAGTATGATAATGCCGTCCGAGACTTGGTCAATTTCCTCGAGTATTCCGGTGAGCCGGTGAAGCTTGAGCGCCAGCAACTCGGTTGGTGGGTGATCGGTTTCTTCGTGGTATTCTTGATTTTGGCTTACTTCCTCAAGAAAGAATATTGGCGCGATGTGCACTGATCGGTTAATCTAGTGTGTTGCTAATCCGCAATGGGGGCTTTGAGTCCCCATTGCTTTCTATTGATATTGAACATCCTGGAGGGGTTGATGGCTGTTGCTGCCAATAAACGCTCGGTGATGACGTTATTCTCTGACGCATCTGATTTATATAGTCATCAGGTACGCATCGTCCTCGCAGAGAAAGGTGTCAGTGTAGAAATCGAGCTGGTGGATCCGAATAATCTGCCAGAAGATCTGGTTGACTTAAATCCTTATAACTCTGTTCCAACCTTGATTGACCGTGAGTTAGCGCTGTATAACGCAGACATCATCATGGAATACTTGGATGAGCGTTTCCCTCACCCGCCATTGATGCCGGTTTATCCTGTCGCGCGTGCACAAAGCCGCTTGATGATGTATCGCATTAAGCGTAACTGGTATACCTTGGTGGATCAGATCATGCAGGGCAGTGCGGATGAGGCGGATAAAGCCCGTAAGCAATTACGTGAAGAGCTCCTGGCTCTGGCGCCTGTCTTTGCCGAAGATCCTTACTTCTTAAGTGAAGAATTTAGCCTTGTTGATTGCTACTTAGCGCCACTTTTATGGCGTTTACCTGCACTGGGTATCGAACTGACCGGTCAGGGCTCGAAGCAAGTCAAAGACTACATGACGCGTCTGTTTGAGCGTGATTCGTTTCTCGCCTCACTGACAGAAGCTGAACGTGAAATGCGACTAACAGGTCAATAATGTCTACATCTGAATTTGCCATGACACCGCGCCGTCCTTATTTGGTTCGGGCGTTTTACGACTGGTTACTGGACAACGATCTCACGCCACACATTGTGGTCGATGCGACCTTACCAGGAACGCAAGTACCGTTTGATTACGTTAAAGACGGGCAAATTGTACTGAACATCGCCCCGCGAGCAGTCGGTAATCTTGAACTCAGTAACGAGCATGTGTGTTTTAACGCGCGCTTTGGCGGTAAACCGCAGCAAGTGATGGTGCCAATGGCAGCCGTGCTTGCACTGTATGCGCGTGAAAATGGCGCCGGGACCATGTTTGAAATGGAGCCTGCCTACGCCAATGCTGATGACGAGATGTTCGAGGACGAGACGTTCGAGCCGGCACCGACCGCGCAGTGCAAGCGCGCCCGCAACCGAGCACCCTCGCACTAGGGTTAGACAGCGAGGACTAGTGACGCTCGGTCATGATCTCGCGTGAGAATACCTTCTCACAGTACTTGCAGCAGAGCTTCACATCGTCGGCCTCCGTGAGCACTCGGAATGAGCTATCGACAGCCGGCTCGCCATGGGTAATGCAGTTAGAGTTTGGGCAGCTAAACACCCCTTGAATCACCTCAGGCAATGTCAGCGGCAGCTTGGCGACCACTTGATAATCTTCAATTTGATTCACCGTTGCCTGTGGCGCGTACAGGGCAAGCTGACTGGCTTGATCTTCGCTGATCACCACGTTCTCGATTTTGATCAAATCTTTACTGCCGAGCGCCGACGAAGGCAGATTCAAACCAATAGTGATCCGCTGATCGCTACCATGCATTTGAAACAGGTTTAAGATCTTAAAGCCAATGTGCGCGGGGATATGATCAATCACAGTGCCGTGGCAGATCGCTTCGACTTGTAGTTTATTATCCGTGCTCATTTTGCAACTCCTTCAACCTGTTCATTTAACACCAGCGCGAGTAGAGCCTCTCGGGCATACACCCCATTTTCTGCTTGCTCAAAGTAATACGCGTGCGGGGTTTTATCGACATCAACGGTAATTTCATCCACGCGTGGCAGCGGATGCATCACCTTCATATTCGGCTTGGCATCACGCAGCATGCCGGCACTTAAAATAAACGCTGATTTAATGTGGGCGTATTCTGACTCATCAAAGCGCTCTTTTTGCACCCGTGTCATGTAAAGTACATCTAACTCAGGCACCACATCGCTAATGCTACTGTGTAGGCTATAAGGGTGGCCGCCCGCGGCAAGCTCATCAAGCAGGTGCTCTGGCATGGCGAGTGCATCCGGGGCGATGTAAAAGAAGCGGTTGCCCTCGAACTTTGATAACGCCTGGGTCAGCGAATGCACGGTACGGCCGTATTTGAGATCTCCCACCATGGCGATATTTAAGTTATCCAAGCGGCCCTGGGTTTCGTAAATCGAGAACAAATCGAGCAAGGTTTGGGTCGGGTGCTGATTCGCGCCGTCGCCACCGTTCACCACCGGCACGCCTTCAGAAAACTCCGACGCTAATCGCGCAGCGCCTTCTTTTGGGTGACGCATGACAAAGCCATCAACGTAAGAAGAAATCACACGGACCGAATCGGCCAAGGTTTCGCCTTTTTTGCCTGACGAGGTATTGCCGCCGTCGGGAAAGCCAATTACCGAGCCGCGCCGTGGCAACGATTAACTCTAGCTCGTCGCGGCTGAGCTCGGGAATGGAAATAATATGTTTGTGATAAAGCGTATTGGCCATAACGCGAGTCCCTTTCTTTGCAGTGTGCTACAGGCAAAAAAAAACCTCCGAAACGGAGGCTTTTACGATCACGACCAATGCGAATGCCGTCCCGCGATGGGGCGGATAAATCGCTGTTTGTGGGTGGAATAACCAACATAACTTCTGGCCGTGTAGTGAAATCTGGCCGAATTATACGCCCCTATTTGTGCTGTGCAAGCAAAAGTGCAATCGTTTACGCGCTTGCTTTGACGAGTGTGGCAATCATCACAGCCTTGATGGTATGGAGGCGGTTCTCGGCTTGATCAAAGACGATCGATTGCGCTGATTCAAATACCGCGTCAGTCACTTCCAGGCCATTGAGCCCGTATTGATCGGCAATTTGTTTACCCACGCCGGTCTCGTCATTATGAAACGCGGGCAAGCAGTGCATGAACTTGGCATCTGAGTTCTCGGTGGCGGCCATCAAACCGGGGTTGACTTGATAAGGGGTGAGATCCGCCACCCGCTGCGCCCAAACCGATTCTGGCTCGCCCATCGACACCCAGATGTCGGTATAAATAAAATCACAGCCTTTCACCGCCGCCGTATCTTCCGTGAGTGTGATCGTTGCTCCAGTACTGGCGGCAATATCTTGGCAGGCGGCAATCAAATCCGCCTCAGGCCAATAGGCTTTAGGACCAATCAAGCGTAAATCCATCCCCATTTTGGCCGCGCCCACCATCAACGAATTGCCCATGTTATTGCGCGCATCACCCAAATACGCAAAGGCGATTTGATTGAGCGGCTTGTCACTGTGCGCTTGCATGGTGAGTAAATCCGCCAGCACTTGAGTGGGGTGAAAGTCATCGGAAGGCCATTCCACACCGGCACACCAGCATGGGCGGCTAAGGTTTCCACCACCTCTTGACCAAACCCACGATACTGAATGCCATCGTACATTCTCCCTAACACCCGCGCGGTGTCCTTCATGGTCTCTTTATGGCCAATTTGGCTGCCGCTGGGGCCGAGATACGTGACTTGTGCGCCTTGATCAAACGCCGCCACTTCAAACGCACAGCGGGTGCGGGTTGAGGTTTTCTCAAAAATCAGCGCAATGTTTTTGCCCGTCAGCTGTGGGGTTTCCTCACCACAGGCTTTGGCCGCTTTAAGGACGGCGGCATCATCAATCAGATCGTGGATTTGCTGAGGTGACAAGTCGAGTAAGGTGAGCAGTGATTGCTGGTAGAGGTCGCTTTTCATATTTATCCCTAAATAACGCGCTAAATTGAATAT
>NZ_MUFH01000136.1:0-6574 GCF_001996115.1 Salinivibrio sp. MA427 | reverse complement strand
GTTTAAAACCAATCCCTTTATTTATCGTTTTGCGGTAGGGTTAACCTCAACACTCCCGCTGGTTTCTTTGGCTGAAACACCACACTCTGAGGCCTCGACGTCCAGTGACACCATGGTGATTACCGCCACTGGTTATGAACAGTCCACCCTGTCAGCCCCTGCGTCTATTAGTGTGATAAACCGTTCTCAAATTGAAAACCGCGCCTACAAAGACATCACGGATGCCCTTCAAGATGTTCCAGGCGTGGTAATCACAAGTGGCGGTTCACGCCAAGAGATATCCCTTCGCGGAATGCCGTCTGACTACACCGCGATTCTTGTTGACGGTCGCAAGCAGTCAGGACGAGAAACACAAGTCAGCGGTGGTGGCGGCTATGAGCAAGACTGGCTGCCACCGCTAAATACCATAGAGCGAATTGAAGTAGTGCGCGGTCCGATGTCTACGCTATATGGATCCGATGCGATGGGGGGAGTGATCAATATTATTACCCGAAAAGATAGCGCTGAATGGACAGGCCACTTGCGTGCTGAATCCATGCTGCAAGAAAATAATCAATCGGGTGATTATTATCAAGGAGAACTGTCTTTATCGGGCCCATTGGTCAACGATCGTCTCAGTGGCAATCTCTCAACGCGATATCAGGAACGGGTTGAAGACGACATTGCGTTCGCCAATGGAGGAAAAACACTCGAAAACTATCGCGCATCACTGCACTTTACTGCCACTGAAGACGATACCATCAGTGTAGACTACACCCACCACGACCAAACACGGGAAAACACCGCCGGAAAGACAAGAACCCGCGATTCAGAAACCAATAATAACCGGCAATCTATCGGAATCAGACACGAAGCAAGCTACAGCGATATTAGCGGATCCTCCTATCTTAGTATGGAATCAGTCGAGAACGAGGGTCGCTCGTTAGAAGTAGAAAACACTCGCGCTAAAACACAATGGTCAAAAGGGCTTGATCTTCATTATGTTTCAGTTGGCACCAGTTTTGAACGTGAAGTGCTCGACAACGGTAATTATGAATTTCGTAATAGCCAATGGTCTGTGTTTGCGGAAGATGAATGGTACGTTACCGACAATATTGCTCTAACCTTGGGGCTTCGCTACGACAACAATGAGCAATTTGGCTCTCACCTTAGTCCACGCTTTTATGCAGTATGGTCCCCAAATACAGCTTGGGCGGTAAAAGGGGGCGTATCAACAGGCTACCGAGCACCTAGCCTGACTGAAATGGAAGACGAGTGGGTACAAGAGAGCTGTAATGGTCGATGTGATATTTATGGCAACGCCGATCTAAAGCCGGAATCGTCAATTAATACCGAGCTTGGGCTATATTACGAAGACTTAAACGCGTTAAACGCAAATTTTACCGTTTTTTATAACGACTTTGAAGACAAAATTGACCGCGTTAACCTTGATCCAAACTGCACCGCGCGTGCCTGTGACGCTACCTATGCCAATATTGAAAATGCCATCACCTATGGTACTGAAGCGTCGGTCAAAAAAGCACTGACAAAAAGTCTGGATGTAACCGCGACCTACACCTACACACGCTCAGAAAAACGCGCTGGTGAAGACAAAGGTCAGCCATTAACTCAGGTCCCCACCCACTTGGTCGCGCTCAACACTGATTGGGCTATTCAAGATGACATTGGCTCATGGCTACGCGTTTCCTATCGTAGTGAAGAATCCGATCCGATTAGTATCGATTCAAGAAGTCAGACCGCACCATCCGTTACTTATGTTGACTTTGGCACCAATTGGCAGCTAAACCGCCATTTCAAACTGATGGCCGGCATCTATAACCTTTTAGACAAGCAAACCACTTACGATGAATATGGCTATGTGGAAGATGGTCGTCGTTATTGGTTAGCTGTTGAAACATCCTTTTAATGCGAGCAACAAGTATGAAGTTTCTGATAAAAATATTTTGCGTATCTCTCCTTTATGTATCCTCGGTGAATGCCAGTGAGCACGCGATGATCGACAAAGATATTGTGTATAAACGTATTGACGGCAACGCGATAAGCTTGGATCTCTATACACCCAGCGCTCATGCTGGTCAGCCTTATCCTCTTTTGGTTTGGGTGCACGGAGGTGCATGGAAGCGAGGAAGCAAAGATGCCATCCCAACTAAGAACCCAACATTACTCAAGGCCGTGTTAGAAAAGGGCTATGCATTGGCTGCTGTCGATTACCGCCTAAGTGGTGAAGCGATATTTCCAGCCCCACTAAAAGACATTAATGACGCGCTCAATTTTCTTCACGATCATGCTAACCAATACAATATTACTGCGGATAAATTGGTTGTGATGGGTCGCTCAGCTGGAGGTCACTTAGCCGGCTTGGTGGGTGCCACTAACTCACAGAGCAATATCGCCTTTTACACTCCCCAGCCCAAATACGAAGTGAAAGCGGTGGTCAGTTTCTTTGGCCCTACCGACTTGCTTGCGTTAGGTAAAAAACATGGCAAGAAAGCAAGCAAGCGATCATCCGTATCACGCTTTTTAGGTGACATCCCTAGCAACATACCGGATATTGCACAACGCGCGTCGAGTACCCACTACATCAATTCAAATACGCCCCCATTTATCCAGTTACATGGTGCGAAAGACAGGCGTGTTCCAGTATCTCAAAGCCAACGGCTTAAATCTAAACTTGATGAATATGGCGTTGATAATCAGCTATTTATTGAGCCAGGTGTCGGACACAGCGCAGCCGTGTTTGATACCGAAAAATACGTGCCACGCGTGATGGATTTTCTTGAGCAGCATTTCCCTGTACAGCGTTAACGTGAGTGAACAAAAAAGCCCGCGTGCAATCGAGCGGTTTTTTTCGACTAAGGAGATCAGCGCCCCGGTGGAGGCATCAAATCTCGTCACCATCGTTCGCAATAGAAACGATAGCAATAGAAACGCCACAATCACTTGTGGCGTTTTTTTTAATCATGGCGCACTGTCTTTTAACTTGCTGCCGTGACCGGAAGCACGCGTTTTAAAATATCCGCAAGCGTCACCACGCCAATCATTTCCCCCTCTTTACTCACCACCGCAAGCTGAACGCTGGCTTCACGCATGCGCGCTAGCGCTTCGTAGATGGGGGTGCTGGCATCCAAAACATAGGCATTGCGAGCGACATCGCGTGCGAGTCGGTCTGCCGGTTCGAGTAGCGTATCCCGGACGTGAACCACTAACGGCTTAAGCCCTTTGTTACCAAACACCAAAATACGCAGATGCCCTGACGACACGGCGACAGCGCGCACCTCTGCGACCGTTGCATGTTTATCAACATGTGCCATCACCTGTCCCTGGGTGACCAAGGTTTCGATTGCAATCGAACTCAGATCGATCAACCCCGACAATTGTCGTTGAATCGCTGGTTGCAAGGTGCCGACTTTGCCCGAGTGTTCAACCAATTGACGAATGGTTTGAATATCTTGTCCCCCGACCGCGGCGCTTTCTACTGGCTCAACCCCTGAGGCTTTCACCAAGCGATTGGCAATACGGTTGACCCAGCGAAGTAACGGACGTAACGGCCACACATAAGCACGCGAGACAACACCGATTGCCAGTGCTGACTTTTCTGGATGAGCAATCGACCAAGATTTCGGTGCCATCTCACCCACGACGAGGTGCAAAAATGTCACCACGAACAGCGCAAACCCGAAGGCCGCCGCATCAGCCGCCCAAGCGGGTAAGCCAACCGCGAGAAAGACGGGCCCTACCCAGACATCTACCGCCGGCTTGGTGACCGCCCCGAGTGCAAAGGTACAAAAAGTGATCCCTAATTGCGCCCCTGCCAGCATCAAGGTCAAATCATTCATGCCACGCAGCGCTGCCCGCGCCGACCCACTCTCAACCGCCATTTCTTCCAGACGATGTCGACGCGCACCCATCAAGGCAAACTCGATAATGACAAAAAAGCCACTCAATACAATCAAAGCCAGCGTGACAACACTAACCATCAAAGGATCAGTCATTGGTTATCCTCCGCAATGGGCTGCTCGATGAGCGTAACCCGCACCGACGTGGGGATATGTCGCTCAATGCTTAACACATCCACCTCAAGATGACGCACGATCGGCTGACTCTCTGCCAGTTCGGATGGATCAATCGGCAGCGCGATGGTCACCGTGTCCCCTACAGCTGGCAATGCGCCACATGCCGCAATCAATACCCCTGCAATGGTTTCGACATCGTCCCGCGGCAGATCATAGCCAATCGCACGCTCCACTTCGTCGATGTGCACATCACCATCCATCAACCAGACATTGTCACTTTCAGGGATAACCGCCTCGGCATGATCACTATCATGCTCGTCGGTAATTTCTCCCACGATCTCCATGGCCAAATCTTCAATCGTTAACACACCAGCAAAGCCGCCATATTCATCAATCACACACGCCAGTTGATTGGTCGTGCGCACCAACTGATCTAGCGCATTTGGCAACGGCATTAATGTGGGGAGAACACTGGCAGGACGCATCACTGACGCCACGGTATCATTTGAATCCGCCTCTGTTTTCGCGAGGACGTCTGACAGGTGAACCACGCCCACAGGCGCATCATTATCATCAAGCACCGGATAACGGGTGTGGGCTTGCGCCATCAGCGCCAACAATTCGGACAGCTTGGTTTCTGGCGACACCCAATCAACTTGCGAACGCGGCACCATTGCATGCTCAACATCGCGCGCTGGAAAATCCAGGATCCTATCCATCATCAGTGACAACTCCACCGGCAAATCTCCGCTTTCTCGCGAGTCGGCGATAATATGGTGTAAGTCGTCTTCTGAAGCACTCATATCAAGATCATGCACCGGTTGAATCCCCACCATCCGCAGCACCAGGTTGGCGGATTTATCAAAGAAACTGATGATCCAACCAAACACCGACATATAAATCAGTGTCGACCGCGACATCATACGCGCCATGGGTTCAGCATTGGCAATGGCTAAGTTTTTCGGGTAGAGCTCACCCAAAATCATTTGCACAATCATCGCCACCGCAAGCGTCGCCATGGTGCCAATCGCGATCCCCGTTTCCAACGACAGTCCAAGCCGTTGTAATAATACCCCCATCGACTCGCCGACCAGCGGCTCGGCAACAAAGCCCAACACCAAGCCGGTGACCGTGATACCAAGCTGCGCGCCAGATAGCATAAAGCTCGTCCGTTTTGTCACCGCCAGCGCCCATTTGGCCGATGCATCGCCCGTCGCAGCTAAGGTCGCAAGCTTGGCGCGATCGACCGCCATATAGGCAAACTCTTGCGCCACAAAGTAGCCATTAGCGGCAATAATTAACAAGATAAAGAAAAGACCGAGCAGGAGGGTAATCATAGGTTCAATCATGACTGCGTCCTTTGTTGGTGACAACGTACCAGTGAAGGGGAGTGACAATCGACGCGTGTTGGATCCACAAAATATGCCTTATGTAGAAAGAGGAATCGGAGTATATTCTGGTGATATCGATACAGTCTAGTTAATTTTTGTACACCTCACCGTCGCGCGTTTGGTAGCCAAGAGCGGCTGTGCTTTTTTTCAGGAAAATGGTGGGCTTAGCTTGACCCGGCCAGTGGCCGCCCCTCATCATTATTTCTACCATTCTTTGTTCATTTGTGATCATGCGCCTTGAATACACAGGTCCAATGCCGGAACGCCTCGGTTTTCTGCTACTCCCCCGCTTTTCGATGATGGCCTTTTTCTCTGCTGTCGAGCCACTGCGTATAGCCAACCAGATCAGCGGCGAATCGCTGTTTGATTGGCAAATGATCAGTGAAGACGGCAAGCCGGTGACGGCGTCCAACGGCATGTCACTGCTGGCCGACACAGCCATCGACGCCGTGCATGATCTTCCCTCACTCGCGGTCTGTAGCGGTTTTGATCCTGAAGCTTACCTCAGTCGTCCTTTGATGCGTTGGCTACACCGTCTTGATGCGGCAGGCTGTGTGCTGGGCGGACTCGACACCGGCTGCTTTTTGTTGGCCGCTGCCGATCTGCTCAAGGGCGAGCGGGTCACCCTGCATTGGGAAAGTTTGCCCTCGTTTCAAGAGCGCTTCCCAGAGGTGAGAACCTCAGATGAGCTGTTTGAACTGGGACCGCGGCGCTTCTCCTGCGCAGGGGGCGCAGCGGCGATGGACATGGCGCTCGATGTGATAGCGCGTCGCCACGGCAACCAGTTGGCAATCGACGTCTCCGAGCAGCTGGTACACGAGCGCATTCGTACTCGACGCGATCAGCAGCGAATGACGTTAGCGCGCCGCTTGGGCACCCATCGCCGACGTCTGGTCGACGCGGTGGATGTGATGGAGCGCCATATAGAATCGCCCTTGTCCTTGGCAGAAGTCGCTGAGCGCAGTGGTATCTCGCTTCGTCACCTACAACGCCTTTTTGACAGCGAGCTTAATCAGTCGCCGCGCAGCTGGTATTTGGGATTGCGGCTAGATCGTGCCCGTTACTTGCTTAAAGAAACCGATCTCGATGTGTTAACGGTGGGATTGGCCTGTGGCTTTAGCTCAAGCTCGAGTTTTTCCCGCGCGTTTCGCACCCATTACGGCGTGTCAC
>NZ_MUFH01000135.1:0-6612 GCF_001996115.1 Salinivibrio sp. MA427 | reverse complement strand
CTATAGTACGCCCCGTTAACGCGACAGCGGGGTTATAAGCCACCCAGTGTAAATGTCGTTTAACACACAATATGGTGAGGTGTCCGAGTGGCTGAAGGAGCACGCCTGGAAAGCGTGTATACGGCAACGTATCGAGGGTTCGAATCCCTCTCTCACCGCCATCATTAAAAAAACCGCCCTCGTGGCGGTTTTTTGCTATTTACAGCCGCTAGTCGTTCCTCAGTCCTCGTGATACCCTTTTCTTAGGTTTGATCCAAGAGAATAAAACAATGAAAATTGCAGTTGCTGGAACAGGTTACGTCGGCCTTTCGAACGCCATGCTACTGGCGCAACACAATGAAGTGGTCGCACTCGACATTGTGGAAGAAAAGGTTAACCTGCTTAACAATCAACAATCCCCGATTGTCGATGCCGAAATTGAGCAATTCCTCGCCGAAAAACCACTGAACTTTACCGCCACCCTCGATAAAGAGCTGGCCTACCAAGGCGCGGACTTTGTGGTGATTGCCACCCCCACCGACTACGATCCCGAAACCAACTACTTTAATACCAGCTCGGTCGAATCGGTGATTAAAGATGTGATGGCGATTAACCCCGATGCGGTGATGGTGATCAAATCAACGGTACCAGTGGGCTATACCGAGCATATTAAGCAACAAATGGGTTGCGAAAACATCCTCTTCTCACCCGAGTTTTTGCGCGAAGGCAAAGCGCTTTACGACAACTTATATCCATCACGAATAATTGTCGGTGAGCAATCCGAGCGCGCGCGCCAGTTCGCTACCTTGTTGCAACAAAGCGCGGTCAAATCGGGGATTTCCGTGTTGTTTACCCACTCCACCGAAGCCGAAGCGGTGAAACTTTTCTCCAACACCTACTTGGCGATGCGGGTCGCGTATTTTAACGAGCTGGACAGCTACGCCGAATCCCACGGTTTAGACGCGCGCCAGATCATTGAAGGGGTAGGGTTAGACCCTCGCATTGGCGATCACTACAATAACCCCTCCTTTGGTTACGGCGGTTACTGCCTGCCAAAAGACACCCGTCAACTATTGGCCAATTACCAAGACGTGCCCAATAACATCATTCAAGCTATCGTTGACGCCAACACCACCCGCAAAGACTTTATTGCCAAGGCCATTATCAAGCGCGAGCCCAAAGTGGTAGGTATATATCGTCTGGTGATGAAATCCGGCTCAGATAACTTCCGTGCCTCGGCCATCCAAGGGATCATGAAACGCATTAAAGCCAAAGGCATTGAAGTGGTGGTATACGAACCGGTGCTTGAAGAAGACACCTTCTTTAACTCAGACGTCATCAAAGACCTGGATACCTTCAAACAACGCGCTGATGTGATCGTTGCCAACCGCATGGTGGATGAAATCCGTGATGTAGAAAGCAAAGTCTACACCCGCGATTTGTTTGGGGCGGATTGAGGAAAAATTTCGACGTCTGGTGACAAACTCTTTTGCAGATACTTGTTAGCAAGTAGACTCGTTCCTCGTTAAAATACGGCGGCTATGCACAACGCGTAGTGAGTCTTAAAGGTTGGCTATGCGCACAGGGGGAGCGACACCTCATGGCGGTAGCGTGGGTAAGCGCTGAACAAAAAGTGTTCGCTGCAAAGAGTGGCTTCACATAGGGTTAAGGAAACACCATGTCTGTATCACCAGAAAAAATGACGCATTTAAAGCAGCTTGAAGCTGAGGCTATTCATATCATGCGTGAAGTGGCAGCGGAGTTTGATAACCCTGTGATGCTGTATTCCGTGGGCAAGGACTCTTCCGTGATGCTGCACTTAGCAAAAAAAGCCTTTGCGCCGGGTATACCACCGTTTCCGTTGATGCATGTTGATACCACTTGGAAATTCCAAGAGATGTATCAGTTTCGCGATAAAATGGCTGAGCAAGCGGGCATGAAGTTGATTGTGCACCAAAACCCGGAAGGGCTGGCGATGAACATCAGTCCGTTCACGCATGGCAGCTCGGTGCATACCGATATCATGAAAACCCAAGGGTTAAAGCAGGCGTTAGATAAATACGGTTTTGATGCGGCGTTTGGTGGCGCTCGCCGTGATGAAGAAAAATCACGCGCCAAAGAGCGTGTGTATTCGTTCCGCGATGAGCATCACCGCTGGGATCCCAAAAATCAGCGCCCCGAGCTTTGGCATATTTATAACGGCAAAGTGAAAAAGGGCGAGAGCATCCGAGTCTTCCCGCTGTCAAACTGGACGGAACTTGATATCTGGCAATATATCTACCTAGAAAACATCGAGATCCCTGGTTTGTATTTGTCCAAGCCGCGCCCTGTCGTAGAACGAGATGGCACTTTGATTATGGTCGATGATGATCGGATGCCACTTGAAGAGGGCGAAGTACCAGAGCACAAAATGGTACGCTTTAGAACACTAGGTTGCTATCCATTGACAGGTGCCGTGGAATCAGAAGCGACCACCTTGACCGAAGTGATTCAAGAAATGTTGCTTACCACCACCTCTGAGCGCCAAG
Source organism: Salinivibrio sp. MA427 (assembly GCF_001996115.1). NCBI lineage: Bacteria > Pseudomonadati > Pseudomonadota > Gammaproteobacteria > Vibrionales > Vibrionaceae > Salinivibrio > Salinivibrio sp. MA427. Next base: position 4,105 of record NZ_MUFH01000135.1, on the reverse strand, counting down.
GGCGGACGATTGACCATGATAGCGCCGGTTCGATGGAGAAAAAGAAACGCGAAGGCTACTTCTAAAAGGCCCGGTTGATGATATTAACAGCCACTGTATTGGTGGGACTGATTGCGGCGCTGGTGGCTACCAAGCAACGTGCAAGCCATATTTTTATCGCCGCAACTACCCTGTTGTTAGTCGGTGGTGAGCTAGATACCCAAACGGTACTGAGCCATGTCACCAACTCGGGCATTGTCACCCTGGTTTTATTGTTACTAGCGGCAATCGTATTAGAACGCACCGCGTTGCTAAGTTTTTTGGCAAAACATATTGCTCATAGCAAGTATTTGCCGAACTTACTAAAAATGGGCGCGTTAAGCGCGATTGCCTCGTCCATGCTTAATAATACAGCCGTAGTGGCCACCATGATGCGGGCGGTGATGAAGTCGCAACTGCATGCTCCGCAGCGTTTATTGATCCCGTTGTCGTATTTTTCCATTTTAGGCGGCACCTTAACCTTGATAGGCACCAGTACTAATCTAGTGGTCAGTGGCTTAGTCTCGGCGCAAGGTGGTCCGAGTATCGCGGTGTTTGACTTTCTACCCATTGGCGCGGCACTCGTTGTGGGCTGTGGTGCGGTCGTGGTCGTAGTGAGTCGGTGGTTGCCACAACACACCACCGCCGAGTCACTCGAGAGCCAATATTTTATTGAGGCCGCTGTGGCGCCCAGCAGCCCGTTGGTTGGTAAAACCGTCATCAGAAACGGCTTGCGTGCACTTGATGGCTTGTTTCTCGCCGAAATCGTGCGGGGAGATACTCTCATCTCACCGGTTAAACCCGACGATGTTATCCAAAGCCGAGACAAATTACTTTTTTGTGGTGATGTACGCCGAGTGCATCAAATTACTGCGTTCCCAGGGCTAACCACCTTTAACAAAGGCGATTTACCCGCCACTAACTTGCGTGAAGTCTTGGTAAGCCCAGAGTCGATCTTAATCGGCAAAACACTCAAGCAAGTGGGCTTTCGCGCCCGGTTTGATGCGGCAGTGATTGGCTTATCACGAGAAGGGAAAACTGTCAGCGGCAAGTTGGGGAATAACCCGATCCAAAGTGGCGACAAACTAATGCTGGCAGTAGGGCCAGATTTTGAGCGGCGACAGAATATCAGCCGCAACTTCTTTTTGTTGTCAGATCACAAAACCTTTCAGCCGCTTTCTGTGGTGCAAAACACAGCCGCCATCGGTGGCTTTCTCGTGGCGATTGCGGCAGGTGCGTTGGGCATAATGAGCTTAATAGAAAGCTTGACGTTATACCTGGTGCTGATGGTGGGCAGCAAGGTTGCCGATAGCAGTCAGTTACGTCGACGCTTTCCGTTTGAGCTATTAACGATTCTAGTCTGTGCCTTATCGTTGGCTTCTGCGGTGCAAAGTAGTGGTTTAGCCACGTCGGTCACCCAGGTCTTTTTAGCTCAGATAAATGGGCTACCCACAGTATCCGTGCTATTTGGCTTAATACTGTTAACGGTGCTGCTCACCGAGACCATGACCAACACCGCCGCGGCGGCCTTGATGGTGCCCATTGCGCTCAGCATTGCCGATGGGTTGCAACTGAATGCCATGCCTTGGGTGATGGCGGTTGCGTATGGCGCGAGTGCGTGTTTTATCAGCCCCTTTGGCTATCAAACCAACTTAATGGTAATGAGCGCGGGAGAGTATCGACCCGCCGACTTTATCCGAGTGGGCTGGCCGGTCACGTTAATGTATATCGCGATCGTAACTGCATTAATTCCGATTGTATTTCCTTTTCATTCTGTGTGAGTGCTATGACAACAACGTCGACGCCAGCTACCAATATAACCTGGCATAACAGCAGTGTGACCGCACAAACGCGGGCCAAACAAAAACAACAAACCCCTGTGGTGCTGTGGTTTACCGGGCTCAGTGGCTCGGGGAAATCCACTATCGCCAATGCCGTTGAGCATCAATTATTGACCGCTGGTGCACACAGCTATCTGCTGGATGGCGACAACATTCGCCATGGCCTCAACCAGGACTTAGGTTTTAGCGCAGCAGACCGAGAAGAAAACATACGTCGCATAGGCGAAGTGGCTAACTTATTTATAGATGCTGGAGTGATTGTGCTCACCGCCTTTATCTCGCCGTTTCGGGCCGATAGGGAAAAAGTGCGTGCCCGTATTGGCGATGCTGCTTTTATTGAAGTGTTTGTTGACACACCGCTTGCGGTGTGTGAAGCCCGCGATCCGAAAGGCTTATATAAAAAAGCGCGTGCAGGAGACATTCCTGACTTTACCGGTATTGATTCGGCGTATGAGCCACCCGCCGCGCCTGAGATACATTTGCATACCGACCAAGCCGATATTGAAACCTGTGCCAAGCAGGTGGTGAGCTATCTCAACACTCACGGGTTTATTCGAGCATCTCAAGGAGCCAACTAAGTCATGCATTACGATGTGTTTAATGGTGATGCCGACGGCATTCTCGCGTTGTTGCAGTTGCGAAAAGCGTCGCAATTACAAAAAGCGGCGCCGCAGGCAAGTACCCTCGTCACGGGCGTTAAACGCGATATTCAACTGCTTGACCAAGTCGCGCAGCAAACTGATGTCTCGAGTGTCACCGTGCTTGATATCTCGATGGATAAGAACAAAGCCGCCCTAGAAGCTCTACTTAAGCGTGATATCCCCGTTTTCTATTGCGATCACCATCGTACCGGAGAAGTGCCAGTCGCCGATAACTTCACTGCCTTAATCAATACCGATGCCAACACCTGTACCAGTTTGCTGATTAACCAGCACCTCGGCGAGCGCTATGTGGCTTGGGCAATCGCAGCGGCGTATGGCGATAACATGGTTGCCGCGGCCGATGCCCTCTGTGAGAAACACGGTATCGCGGCCGACCAACAAACGTTTTTAAACGAGCTGGGCATATTGATTAATTACAACGGGTATGGCTCGAGCGTAGACGATTTGCTCTTTGCGCCAGCGGACTTGTATCACGCATTAATGGCCTATGACTCACCGTTTGCGTTACAAGCCGATCGCACGTCGCCATATTATCAACTGCAAGGTGGGTATGCCGATGATATGGCCAAGGCGCAGGCATTGGCCCCCGAGCATACGTCTATCGAAAGCACCATTTACTGCTTACCGAATGCGGCGTGGGCGAGACGCATTAGCGGAGTGTTCGGCAACCAGCTGGCCAATCAATCACCTGAAAAAGCTCACGCTATATTGACATTAAACCCGAGTGAACAAGGTTACACTGTGAGTGTGCGCGCGCCGCTTAACCAGCGCCATGGCGCGGATGAGATCTGCGGGCAATTCTCCACTGGCGGTGGTCGTAAAGCCGCTGCTGGGATTAACCTGCTACCGAAAGCTGAAATAAACACTTTTATCGACACACTGAACCAGTATTACAAGGCTCTATAAGTCATGTCACACTCTTCTGATTTAATCGCTAAAGACATCGACGCCTATTTGCAGGTGCATGAAAAAAAAGATTTACTGCGTTTTTTAACCTGTGGCAGCGTCGATGATGGTAAATCTACCCTGATTGGTCGGTTGCTGTATGACAGCAAGCTGATTTATGAAGATCAGATGGCGGCGATTGAAAAAGACTCGCAAAAGTTCAACACCACCGATGAAGCGTTTGACTTGGCCTTGCTGGTTGATGGCTTGCAATCCGAGCGCGAGCAGGGCATTACCATTGATGTCGCCTATCGCTACTTTTCAACCGACAAGCGCAAGTTCATTATTGCCGATACGCCAGGGCACGAACAATATACCCGTAATATGGTGACCGGTGCGTCGACGTGTGAACTGGCGATTGTGATGGTGGATGCCCGTCATGGCATTCAAACCCAGACTCGTCGCCACAGTTATATTTGCAGCTTACTGGGTATCAAGCACGTCATTGTCGCGGTCAACAAAATGGACTTGGTGGATTACGACCAAACGGTATACAAACAAATTAAAGCCGACTATCGCGATATGGCCAAACACTTTGCCATTGATGACATCCGCTTTGTGCCTATATCGGCGCTGAAAGGCGACAACGTGGTGACGCCAAGCGAGCAAATGGACTGGTACCCCGGTGCTACCTTGATG
>NZ_MUFH01000134.1:0-6696 GCF_001996115.1 Salinivibrio sp. MA427 | reverse complement strand
TCATTATGATTATTGATCTTTGTTCCTTATGTCAATACATTGATAACCGAATTGCCACATTTCACTTAAATTGGTGAAAAATAACGCATAAAGGACATAGGAAATGCAGGGGAATTATTGGCAAACAGCCAATCAGAAGTTGCTCGCAAAAACCATCAGAGAGCTTCATTTTGAAAACGCGATTACCGTCTCTCATACCGAAGGGCGCGACTATCAACTCACTCTCCCTAATGCGAACTGGTCGTTTTCAGCCACCATGAGCCTATGGGGCATGGTGATTGTGGATATCGGCAGTGTGTCACGTGGGGATAATCATCAGCCCGAGCTCATCGCGCTAATAATAGATTTACAGCCAGAGATTAAGATGACGCCACTCCACCTCGGTGGGCTGATTGAAGAGTTACAAGAAACCCTCAGCGCCGAACAGCAACATCTTGCAATGTTAGATGTTATGCCAGCCGATGAACTGGTCGCGTTATCTGAATCGGCTCGCCAGGCCTATTTGGATGCACACCCTAAGTTTCTTGCCAACAAAGGCCGGTTAGGCTGGGGACAGCAAGAGAGCCAGCAGTATGCACCTGAATACGGTAACGTTTTTGCCTTGCATTATATCGCTGTACATCGAGACTGCGCACAACATGGTTTTTGTGAGGGGCTGGATCAGGCAAGTTTGCTCATCGATACACTATCGCCAGCTGCTTATGACGCGCTTATGTCGCGCTTGCCGGCGGATAAGCATGATTACCTTATCATGATGGTTCATCCTTGGCAGATGCAGCGTTATATCTACAGCCAATACGCTTCTTCAATTGCTTCTGGAAAGATAATTGATTTAGGTACGCGTCCTGAGCAGTGGCTAGCGCAACAGTCTATTCGCACCTTGAGTCGTGCGGATAACCAAGGAAAATACGATGTTAAAACCGCGCTGACGATCCTTAATACGTCTTGTTATCGCGGCGTGCCCGGCAGCTTTATTGCGCACGGCCCCGTGCTGTCAAAATGGCTCTCAGAGTGTGTGAGTCAGGACGATCTACTGTCCCGTCTTGGCATGYACGTGCAACAAGAAGTGGCAGGGATATATTGCCCACAGCCTTATCAGGCGCAGATAGACAGTTGCTACAAATACCATGAGATGTTGGGATGTGTTTGGCGTGAACGTGCGGAAAGCTTGCTGCTATCGAATCAGCGACCTATGAGTTTGGCGACGTTGATGCAAGCCGGAGGCGATGGGATAAGTTGTGTGGAAGCGCTGATTACGCGCACCGCGTTAACGCCTAACGAATGGTTGCAGCGTTTGTTTGATCACGTTGTTGTGCCCCTTTATCACTTGCTGTGTCRATACGGGATTGGTCTCGTCGCCCATGGGCAAAACATAACGGTAGTGCTTGAGGGTGACGTCCCTGTAGGTTGTATGATCAAAGATTTTCATGGTGACCTACGCTTTGTCGATCAGCCATTTCCGGAGCTAAATAGCTTGGATAAAGATGTACGAGGTAATATTAAACACTTGCCACCACACTATCTAGTTCACGACCTGTACACCGGACATTTCGTGACGACGTTACGCTTTATCTCGCCATGGTTTGTCTCACTTGGCGTTAGTGAAACTCAGTTTTATCGCCAGTTAGGTGATACGCTTCGGGCTTATCAACACGCGCATCCGGCGCTTAGCGCCCGTTTTGCGCTGTTTGATGTGTTGAGTGAGACCAAAGAGAAAGTGTGTATCAATCGGGTCAGATTCAACATTGGTTACGATGATAGCAATGAACGGCCGTTGCCCATGTTTGGTGAGCCTATCGCTAACCCTCTCGCCATTTAAAAAAACCCGCCTTTTGGCGGGTTTCTTTTAGTCGGTTAAGCAACGGGATTACTTCCCACTCTTGCTTTGCTTGGTGAGCTCTTTGATGGTGCGGCTGATTTCACGGCGTTGCTTAGAAATCTCCGCGTTTTTGATGATGTGGTCATCGACGCGGTCTTCATAATCACCTTTCATGTTCTTGATGATTTCGACGATATCTTCGTACGACATTTCTGGTTGGATGTAATCCAACAAGTTTTCGAGTAAGACAACACGTTTTTGGTTGTCTCGGATTTTTTTGTCGTTGTCTTGGATTTCGCGTTTTAGCTTGTTCTTTTGTCGTGAGTGCTTAACGATCTCGTATACGCTGGTCATCATAGTCGCCTTCTATTTTTTGAAGTATGAAAAAATTAAACCACAAGCGCGGCAGCAAACCCAGCCTTTTTCCGCTTGAGGTGGAGAGTTTTTGGTCACTTGAGTCGCCGAGAGGGCGATAGAAGAGTCAGTATGAACYTTGATACTAAGATACCCTGAGGCGAACACCTTTTCGACCATCCTACATCTCGATGAATTTGTTTGATGGTGGCAAAGATAACAGGCTGACATTGACAGTGTTATGACACATATCAATCCCAGCCATGGCCCGTCCGATGACCGTCAATAGTCGGTTGGGCTACCTTCTAACTTGACCGATGAACCCGRTGTTTTCATCATGGCGCCGCGCAACATCGCTTGTACCAGCTCGGTGGCGTCAAACTTTGTGAGTGCTTCATGGGCGCCCACTTGTTTAGCACGATCAACGCTAATGTCACTGGACAATGAGGTATGCAGGATTAAGTATGCTTCTGCCAATTTATCATCATTACGGATTTCAAACGCCAGCTCGTAGCCATCGATGCCTGGCATTTCAATATCACTGACAATGATGTCAAACGGCTTGCCGGCTGATGCGGCGTTTTTCATCATTTGCAGCGCTTCTAGGCCGTTATTCGTCACAAAATAGGGGATGTTAATACTATCCAATGCCTCAGAAAGCTGTCTTCTGGCGGTTAAGGAGTCATCGACTAGCAGGATATTCATCGGCTTGAGTTTTTCACGATCCACATCGGCTAAGATAGGATGGAGCTTGTCGGGATCGGATGGGAAAATATGCTCCATGATGTATTCCACATCAAGGAGCTGCACGAGTTTATCGTCGATGTGCATAACACCGGTTAAGAACGCGCGCGTTCCTAAGGTTTCGGGCGGCTCAGAAATAGAGCGCCAATCACATTCGCTGATTTTATCGATTCCACGTACCAAAAAACCCATCACGCGGCGTTGGCAATCCGTGACGATGATATAACAAGACGCCCACTCGGACTTGGCAACAGGCTTGTAGCCAATAGCTTTCGCCATATCAATCACGGGGGTGGCGATGCCACGGAAACTGGTGGTCCCTATCACCGTTGGATGGGAGCCGGGCAAATCCGTGAGCGGCTGAAAAGGAATGATCTCCCGCACTTTTAGCGTACCAATCGCGAAAGATTGGGTGGCGGTGAGGCGGAACATCAACATGCCTTGTGCTTGATTAGCTTTGCTCTTCATAGCATCACTCTGCGTGTAATCGTCAATCGTTTAGTTATGGTAACAGCCTTAGCATTGTTCACCTATTCTTATACAAGGATAGGGGCTGATTCGGGAAAAGATACCTAATCCATCCGTATTGTCTCATATTTGAAACTTATTGATAGTCTCATTTAAACGTGGTGTCAGCCACGCTTTTTCCTCGCACCTTTTGTTAAAATGTGGGACTAAAACGGGTAAGCTGTAAGGCGAAAGGTATGCCTAATATGAGCAAATAGGTTGCCTGTCGCCATATCTTACCTAAAATAAGACTAGACTTTTTTTTGTCTCGGTGCCCAGAGCACAATAGAAAAGTCGTGAACAGCGGCACGTCGATAAGCAAATATACGTGTCCGGATACATGCGAATGAGCAGTAACACGACGGTTGAGTGAACTATGACCAATATTTTAGATTCGGTAGATTCGCGGACACGGCTGGTGGGTGAGAACCGCCTTGAGCTGTTAATGTTTTATCTAGGTTCTAGCCAACCTTTTGCCATCAACGTTTTTAAAGTCCGCGAAGTTATCAAGGTGCCTAAGCTCAACCAAATGCCGGGCTCGCATCCTAATATTCGTGGCGTGGCGATGATCCGAGGTAAATCGATCCCAGTGATTGACTTACGCCAGTCGATTGGTATGGGAACCATCGGGATGTCTGATGAGTGCAACGTCATCGTGACGGAATACAATCGCACTATTCAAGCCTTCTTGGTGGGTCAAGTGATTAATATCAAGAATATGGGCTGGGATGAAATCATGGAGCCGCCGGCAAGCTCAGGCCGTAATAACTACCTGACCGCGATTACTCGCCAAGACTTTGATGGACAAACTCGTTTGGTTGAGATTGTCGATGTAGAAAAAGTCTTGGCAGAAATTGTCGCCTATGAAGTTGGTGTGTCGGAAGATGTGCTTGATCCGCAAATTACGCCTTACATGGCTGGACAGCGTGTATTGGTCGTGGATGACTCATCGACGGCACGAGCGCAGGTTAGTGAAACACTATCGCAGTTTGGCGTCGAGTGCATCATCAAGAAAAACGGTGCTGAAGCATTGAATTTGCTGAAGAGCTGGTGCGATGAAGGCAAAAATGTCAGTGACGAAATTTTGCTGATGATCACCGATGCAGAAATGCCAGAAATGGATGGCTACAAACTGACGCACGAAGTGCGTTCTGATAGCCGAATGAGTGACTTGTACATTGCACTAAATACCTCGTTGAGTGGCAGTTTTAACGAAGCAATGGTTGAGAAGGTAGGGTGTAATCGGTTTATCTCCAAATTCCAACCTGATCTTCTAGTGAATGTGGTACAGGAGCGCTTACGTCAGGTTGTGGCAAGTTAAATAGCCTTGGCGTCTGAGAATACATAAGCGGGCAGTGGCTCGCTTTTTTTGTATGACATTGTGAGGATCTGGCCACGACCATTATTCGTGGGTCGCTAAAACGCATACTAGATATGGTGTTGGTTGAACTACATTTAGCGTTCGGGGCATAAAGTTATCTACCGTATCTGTGGATAACCTCGTTAATTTCTTTGTAAGTAATGGTAACACGTCAGGTAAGAGCGGGAAGGAAACCTAATTTATACGGTTTGGCTAAAATTTAACCATATTGTTTTGAGCGGTGATAACGTTTCTAAACAGGATCTGCGTTTTTAAACAGAGCCTAAGTTTTTAAATAGAGCCTAAGTTTTCAAACAGAATCTTAGCAAATATGCGATACTCGCGAGGCGAAGCGCCTGTTTCGTTGAAAGATCTTGCTTGGTTGAAACATAGCGCGGTCGCGTAACAGGGTTGGCGCGGCATAAACAGGGTGGCGTTCACAGGAGAGTAGTCGTGATCACGGTAGACAAACATGAAGGGCTGTCAGTCAGGATAGCGGTGCTTAATGAAGAAGTGAGTGCGCAAGAGGTGGCATTCTACCTTTTCGTGCCTGGCGAACTGAAGTTTGGTAAACATGTGCTGTCTGAAGACGATTTTTACTACCGCGTGCTTGCTAATAGTCGTACTTATTTCACGTCCCGCTATCACTTACCGCTCGTTCATGCCCGTCTAGCCAGTCGCGATAAACTTCCTACTGAGCAATATCGCGTCAGCTTGAGTCTTTATGCCTATCAATACGCCTTGTCACTGGAAAAAGCGACGCATGACTTTTTTGAGTCCGTATCAGGGCTTGATGACGCTGATGCTCTTGAGCAGTTAGAAGATACCATTGAAATGGCGGTTGAAATTTTGCGTCGTTTACGCCGCTATAAACCGCAAGATACCAAACTGCTCAAGTACTATCATAACATTGATAATTACTTGTCATGGTTGACGGAACAGCGTTTCCTCTCGCTACTTGCGCATATGCCACGTGGGAACGTGTATAAAACGGTCCGTCAACAATTGATTGAGCTATGTCAGGCTGAAGAGGCGCATCGACTGGTTAATCGCTATAACTCGGATAAAGCGGTGCGCGATCCAACGCGTATGGTCAATAAGATGCGTTTAGCACGCCGATTGATTGAATTTCCTGTCACGATTCGACAAATTCCACAGGCTTTGGGCAAAAATCTGAATAAGCTTGCTAAGGCTTCAGCGACCGCGTTTGTGATGCTCTTTGTGACCACGGTGATTATTCATGCTCGTCAGTATCTGGGAGAAATCACGTTGTCTTTTGTGCTTGCAATGGCAGGGATCTATGCATTACGTGAGATCTTTAAAGATGATTTGCGTGAAGCGCTTTGGCGGTGGATCCGTAGAGGTCGCCCCAAATGGCGTAAGCGCTTTATTGATCCGACGTCGAATAGGCAAATTGGACGACAGCTTGAATGGCTTGATTACCTTGACTATAACACCTTACCTGATGAGGTGAAAAAGCTACGCCGTGGTAAATTGCGTCAGCGAGAAGAAGCGGTTGTACGACTTAAGGTAAAAACACAACTAGAAACGACCCGTTTTTTATCGGGATACGACACCACCAGAGATGTATGGAAATTTGACTTTCGCTCTTTTTCTCGGTTAATGGACCGCGGTAGCCAACGCTTGTATCGCCTTAATGAAGGACAAGTGCTAAAAGATTCGGTGGAAAAACGGCATCAATTTAATCTGATCAGCTGCCAACGGATTAAAGGTCAGTCAACCGTTTATCAGCGCTGGAAAATCACAGTAAATAGGTCAAAAGTTGTTGATATTGAAGAGGTTTTTGATTGATTATTTGGAAAGTAATACGTTCTTCTGGTTCAGGTAATCAATACAAAATGCATAAAAGTCTATTGCTGATAGGGGTTTGGCGAAAAAATAACCCTGAAAC
>NZ_MUFH01000133.1:0-6715 GCF_001996115.1 Salinivibrio sp. MA427 | reverse complement strand
TGAGTGAACAGTTTATGAATGACGAAGGTGGCAGCGTCGGCAACATCGCTTTTCGTGCCAACAATGCTATCAATGAAATGGTGCAAGCGCGCTTATTAAGCCGTTTTACCAGTGAAATGACCGAGGGCGATAGCATTTATCGTCTGACGCCGCTCGCCCTGGGCATTGCGGATTATTATGCGCGCCACCGTGAATACTCGACGTTAAAGTTGTCTGTACAGCTTTCAATGGTCGCGGATGAAATCGCTAAGGCACGCGGTGCGGCAGAGGAAGATGGCGATGCCGCCTTTTGGCGTCACAATGTGTATGGGGTATTAAAATACTCGGTGGCCGATATCTTTGACCGTATCGATCTTAACCAGCGGGTGATGGATGAGCAGCAACAGCAAGTTAAAGACGATATTGCCGCCTTGCTTACCCAAGACTGGCAAGCCGCTATCGCTAACTGTGAGCACTTGTTAAATGAAACATCCAATACGTTGCAAGAGCTGCAAGAAACATTGCAAGCGGCGGGAGATGAATTACAAAGCCAACTGTTAGAGATCCAGGAAGTGGTGCGACAACGCGACGAGCTCGAGTTTGTCGATGCCATGGTTTATCGACTGCAGATGAAACTGGATCGGATCGTGAACTGGGGTCAGCAAGCGATTGATTTATGGATAGGTTACGATCGCCATGTGCATAAATTTATTCGAACCGCGATTGATATGGATAAAAACCGTGCGTTTAGTCAGCGTCTACGTCAATCGGTCTCGGACTATTTGGATGCGCCGTGGTTTTTGACCTATGCGGATGCCGAGCGTTTGCGCGACACCCGTGATGAAGCCTTGGTGTTACGTGATGATGAAGTCACCGGCGATATGCCAGAAGAAGTGACGTTTGAGCAATTGGCTGTGGTTGATGACACCTTGTCACAGAAAGTTTCACAGATGCTCAACCGTCACCGAGAAACCGGACAAGCGATCGATCTCGGTCGTGTTCTTAAAGACTACTTAGCCGAGCACCCCCAAGCTCGCCATTTTGATCTCGCGCGCTTAGTGATTAATCAAGCGGTTCGGATGGGCTATTCCCAATCTGATCTCAACGCGATCCAGCCTGATTGGCAGGCGATTAACGACTTCGGAGCGAAGGTACAAGCGAATGTCATCGATAAATACTGAACAGCCAATGCCAGAGGAACTGGCCAAAGCCATTGCTAACCCTTTATTTCCGGCGTTGGATAGTGCATTACGCGCTGGCCGCCATGTTGCCAGTGACGATTTAGATAACCACGCCTTGCTGATTGAATTTGAGCAAGCGTTAAATATTTTTTATCAGCGCTATAACGCGGAGTTAGTGCGTGCGCCAGAAGGCTTTTTCTATCTGCGTCCGCGTTCCACCAGCCTTATCCGCCGCAGTGTCTTGTCGGAGCTTGATATGCTGGTCGGCAAAGTGCTGTGCTTTTTGTATTTGAGCCCAGAGCGCTTGGCCCAAGAAGGGATCTTCACCACGCAAGAATTGTTCGACGAGCTGATGGCATTGGCCGACGAGAAAAAACTGATGAAGCTGGTCACCCACCGTGCCACAGGCTCCGATCTCGACCGCGAGAAGCTGTTTGATAAGGTGAAAACCTCGCTGCGTCGCCTGCGTCGTTTGGGAATGATCTTGCCGATTGGTGAGGGCAATAAGTTTCGCGTTAGTGAAGCCACTTTCCGTTTTGGCGCCGATGTACGCACGGGCGATGATCCGCAAGAAGCGCAGTTACGCTTAATCCGAGATGGCGAAGCTGTGGTCCATAGCCAAGAACATATTCAATCTAGCTTGCTTGATGATGCGTTTGATCAGGAAGCTGAGACGTCCGCAACACAACACACGGAGGAGCCGACAGCATGAGCCAGCGCGGTAAGTATCAATCACTCACCATGGTGAACTGGAACGGCTTTTTTGCGCGGACCTTTGATATCGATTCACTGGTCACCACGTTATCGGGTGGCAATGGCGCCGGTAAATCCACCACTATGGCGGCTTTTATTACCTCATTGATCCCCGATCAAACCTTACTGCACTTTCGCAATACTACGGAAGCAGGCAGCTCGAGCGCATCTCGAGACAAAGGTTTGCACGGTAAATTGCAACCAGGCGCCTGTTATGCGGCATTAGACGTGGTGAACTCGCGTCAACAGCGCGTGTTATTTGGCGTACGCCTACAGCAAGTCGCCGGTCGAGATAAGAAAGTCGATATCAAGCCATTTATCTTGCAAGGGTTACCGTCCTCCGTCTCACCTACTGATGTCTTGGTGGAAACCTTAAATAACGGCCAAGCACGAGTGCGTCAGTTGAACGAAGTGAAAGACGCGGCCGGTGCGTATGAAACCGCGCATTTTAAAGCGTTTAGTTCGGTCACTGACTATCATGCGCAAATGTTTGAATTTGGGGTGTTACCTAAAAAGCTGCGTACGCAACAAGATCGTGGCAAATTCTACCGTCTGATCGAAGCGTCTTTGTATGGCGGTATTTCCAGTGCCATTACTAAGTCACTTCGTGAGTACTTATTGCCACAAAATGGTGGGGTTAAAAAAGCCTTCCAAGACATGGAAGTGGCGCTAAAAGAAAACCGTATGACGCTGGAGGCGATTAAAGTTACCCAGCGCGATCGGGATTTGTTTAAGCACCTGATTACCGAGGCGACCCATTATGTGGCTTCAGATTACATGCGCCATGCCAACGAACGTCGTACCAAGCTCGAACAGGCTTTGTCTTTGCGGGCTGAATTAAACGCCGCGCAGCAAACCTTGCAGCAAAAACAGCAGCACGTTGAGGCCATGCGTGCCGAATTAAGTGAGTTGGAAGCCGGACAAGATCATCTTGAGCAAGATCATCAAGCCGCGGCGGACCACTTACAGCTGGTGCAATCGGCGATGCGTCAGCAAGAAAAAATCCAGCGTTATGAAGAAGACTTGCTTGAATTGTCTGAGCGACTGGAAGAGCAAATCATGGTGGTGGAAGAAGCCACGGAACAGCTCACCGAAGCCGAGTTACGGGCGGCACAAAGTGAAGAAGAAGTCGATAGCCTGAAAACGCAACTGGCGGACTATCAGCAAGCGCTAAATACTCAGCAAACGCGATCTTTGCAATATCAGCAAGCTGTAACGGCGCTTGAAACAGCCAGACGTCTCACCGACGATGACGCCTTAACCGTCGATGAGGTAGGGGCCTGCTTGCAAAGGCTCAAAACCGAAGAATCAGAGCAAACGGATCGCGTCTTGTCGCTTAAACACAAGCGGGATCTGGCATCGGCAACGGCCAATCAGTTTGCGCAAGGATTAAGCTTATTACAACGCATTGACCCGTCAGTGGCCCGGTCCGAGGCAGGAGAAAAAGCCAAGTATTGGGTAGAGCAGGGGCGCACCCGTCGCTATCTCGCCGACAGCCTCTCACAACGCCAATATGAACATCGCGAATTAACCCAACGTGTTGAGCAGCAGCAAAAGGCTAGCCACCTGGTGTTAGACTATCAGGCGTTAACCGGGGAGCGCCTGGCTGATAGTGATGCCGTGGAGCAAGCTGTTGCCTTGCAACAAGAAAAACGAGAGACCTTACAGCAAGAAAAAGAGGCTCAAGCCGAGCGGCTGCGCGAGTTGTCACGTACCGAGGCAGCGATTGATGCGGACATTCGCGAGCTTGAAGGCAAAGCGCCCCGTTGGTTTGCCGCCAATGAGGCGTTGACCAAACTCGAAACCCAGACCGAGCAAACCTTGGCGGATAGCCAAGCGGTGATGGACGCCATGCATGCCACACATGAGTCAGTGCGTCAGCAGACCCATCATCAAGAGCAGCTTGCCCGCCAAAAAGCCGAGATAGAGCGGGCGATTGAACAGCTGGCGCAACCTGGTGGCAGTGAAGATTCGCAATTACAAGGACTGGCAGAGACGCTTGGCGGAACCCTGCTCTCTGAGATTTACGACGATATTACCTTAGAAGATGCCCCGTATTTTAGCGCTCTGTATGGTCCAGCGCGTCATGCGATTGTGGTGCCGGATCTGAAAGGCGTAAAGGAGAAGCTGGCTTCGCTTGACGCTTGCCCAGATGATCTTTACATCATTGAAGGCGATGCGGACGCATTTGATGATCGCGTGTTTGATGCTCAAGAGCTGGGCGGTGCGGTATGTGTGCACCTGAATGATCGGCAAATGCGCTATTCACGCTTCCCAGAGACCCCGCTATTTGGCCGTGCGGCTCGTGAGCATCGGCTTGAGCAGCTCAGAGCACAACGTGATGTACTGGTAGAAGATTACGCGAAGGCCTCGTTTGATGTGCAAAAGTGGCAGCGTTTATCGCAAGCGTTTAGCCAATTTATTGCGGAGCACCTAACCGTTGCCTTTACTCCCGATCCCGAGCAAGCGATAGCGCGCTGCCGTGAAAAACGCGTGCAGACCCAGCGCGCGATAACTGAGAGTAAACAGACGCTGACGCAGCATGAGGCTGAGGTTTCACGTTGTCAGCAAGCCCTGCAATGCCTTGATAAGCTGCGTTACTGTGCCGACGCCCTGGCAGAATCCGAACTTGATGTTCGCTTGCAAACCGCGAATGACAACCTGCACGCGGCGGAACAGGCCAAAACGTTTATCCAGCAGCATGGAGAGACGTTGGCGTCCCTAGAAGGATACTTGGCCACATTGGAGAGTGATCCTGAGCAGTTTGATAAGTTGGAGCAAGCCTATCAAGAAGCGGATSAAGCCTTACAAGCGATTAAGCAACAGCTATTTGCCGTCGCCGACTTAGCGGAGCGCCGTCCTCATTTTGCTTATCAAGATGCGGCAGAGATGCTGACGCAAAGCAGTGAGTTAAACGAGCAACTGAAGGCCAAACTAAAAGACGCAGAGCAAGTTCGCCAACGTGAGCGTGATGCGCTAAAGCAGGTACAGGGGCAAAATAGCCAGTATCAGCAGCTGCTCGCGTCGCTTAAAAGTGCCCATCAGTCCAAGCAAGAGACGTTGAACGAGTTTAAACGTGAATTTGCCGAGTTAGGTGTACAAGCGGACGAAGAAGCTTTGATGCGCGCGCAGCATCGTCGCGATACCTTGTATGAGCAAATGCACCAAGCGCGACAGCGACATAGTGAGCTGTCACGCGGGATCACCTCGTTAGAGATGGAAACCAAGTCTCTGACCAAAGAGCTGCGTAAATCGCTCAAGCAGTATAAAGAACTGCGTCAGTTTGTGGTCAATGCCAAAGCAGGCTGGTGCAGTGTATTACGGATTGCGCGTGATAACGGCGTTGAAAAGCAACTGAACCGCCGAGAAATGGCGTATATGTCTGCCGAGGAATTGCGCTCACTGTCGGATAAGTCGTTGGGTGCCTTGCGCCTTGCCGTGGCCGATAATGAAATTTTGCGTGATGCTTTACGCGCGTCAGAAGATATCGGTCGGCCTGAGCGTAAAGTGTTGTTTTACGTTGCGGTTTATCAACATCTGCGCGAGCGGATCCGCCACGACATTATTCGCACCGACGATCCGGTTGAAGCGATTGAAGAGATGGAAGTGGAGCTTGCGCGCCTGACCGAAGAACTCACGCAGCGTGAGCAGCGGTTAGCGATCAGCTCAGAGTCGGTCGCCAATATTATTCGTAAAACGATTCAGCGTGAACAAAACCGGATCCGCATGCTCAACCAAGGGTTGCAAAGTGTCGGGTTTGGTCAGGTTAAAGGCGTGCGTCTCAATGTCTCGATTCGTGACACTCATGCGCAGCTACTGATGGGCTTGGCCGAGCATGCCGATCAACACCAAGACTTGTTCGGCAATCCAAACCTAACCTTCTCAGAAGCGATGGCGAAGTTATTCCAACGCCTGAATCCGCATATCGACATGGGGCAGCGTTCACCACAGACCTTAGGCGAAGAGTTGTTAGATTATCGCAATTTCCTCGAATTAGGTATTGAGGTGAATCGTGGTACCGACGGCTGGCTTAAAGCTGAATCCGGTGCGTTGTCGACAGGGGAGGCCATTGGTACCGGCCAGGCCATTTTGCTGATGGTAATTCAAAGCTGGGAAGAGGAATCACGGCGGTTACGCGGTAAAGACGTGATCCCATGTCGTTTGCTGTTCCTTGATGAAGCCGCGCGTTTGGATGCTAAATCGATCTCGACCTTGTTTGAGTTGTGTCATCGTTTGGATATGCAGCTGTTGATTGCCGCACCGGAAAACATCAGCCCAGAGCAAGGCACCACCTATAAATTAGTGCGCAAGATCTTTAACGATCGTGAGCATGTGCATGTGGTTGGCTTACGCGGTTTTGGTGAGGAGAAGCGTCAAGCGCTTGCGCAAGAGCTCGTTCTTGAGTAGCACCGAGAACTCGTCTCTCTGATCTGGAAAAGGAAGGCCAGCATCAAACGCTGGCCTTATCAGTGATAGAGCATATTGAAGTCTGTTCGAAGCCTCAATTGGCGCTATTGATTTTGGTGATATAAGTCCAGTGTGGTATCGGATTTAAACCGATAAATGACATGATCAACCCCTAAGATTCGTTTTCTCAATACTCAGGATAGCGATAACTATTTCTTGCACGCAATTCACAGTTTAGCCAGTGCTAACCTAACGATGACAACAAACCTATCCAAAAATCTGGTCTCTTCAGTAGAATACACCGCCATGGTTCTTGATTGGTGGACAATGCGGTGGGATATAAACTCGTTAGGCTGACCGAGCTCATGGCGTATGAGTTTGGGCGAGTAGAGGGC